>NZ_JAMYPB010000004.1:0-210375 GCF_040320135.1 Mesorhizobium sp. M0772
TAGGCTTACGTCCAGATAAGCAAGCAAACGCTTGCTTCAGATCCGGAGCAAGCAAGAGCTTGCCCTGGAGAGTCCGGAGCAAGCAAGAGCTTGCCTTGGAGAGTCCGGAGCAAGCAAGAGCTTGCCTTGGAGGTGACGCGGGGTGGAGCAGCCCGGTAGCTCGTCAGGCTCATAACCTGAAGGTCACAGGTTCAAATCCTGTCCCCGCAACCAACAAAAAAGCCCGCTTCGTGAACTGACCCCCGAAAGTTGGACACAACCTTCGGGGGTTTTGCATGTCCAAATACAGCGAGAGTTTCAAGCGCTCGGTTGTCGACATCTATTTAGGCGAGGATGAGGGCTACGCGAGCGCGGCGTCAATGCATGGCGTTGATGCGGCCACTGTTCGCAAGTGGGTTGCGTTGTACCAGGCCCATGGAGATGCCGGGCTATCTGCCAAGTACGATCGTTATGACGCGGCGTTCAGGCTGTCGGTGCTTGAGCGGATGTGGGAGGAAGGTCTGTCGTATCGGCAGACGGCTGCATTGTTCAATATCCGCAATGCCAGTTGCCTGACGGGCTGGGAGAAGCGCTATCATGCGGGCGGGATAGAGGCGCTCGGCCCACGTCCCAGAGGACGACCCATGTCAAAGCCGCCGTCCCCCGCAGTGCCTGTTGCAGCCAGTGACGAGGCCAAAAGCCGCGAAGAACTGCTGGCTGAGCTGAAGCATCTGCGGATGGAGAACGACTACCTAAAAAAACTGGAGGCCTTAACGCAGGGACATGCGCCCAAAAAGCGCAAGCCGTCCAGGCGTTAAGGCCGTTGCATTCGCTTGAGGGGCTGCTCGAGCTGGCGAAGCTTGCGCGCAGCACGTTCTATTACAGACAGAAAGCAGCGAAGCGCTCGGACCGCCATGCGGCGCTGAAGGCGGTGATCAAGGCCATCTTCGACAGCCACAAGGGTCGCTACGGCTATCGCCGGGTGACTGCGCAACTGCACCGGTTGGGCCGGCGCGTCAACCACAAGACCGTCCAGAGCCTGATGGCCGGGATGGGATTGAAGTCGCTGGTCAGGCCGAAGAAGTATCGCTCCTACAGGGGCGAGGCTGGGCGGACCGCTCCCGATCTGTTGCAGCGCAAGTTCGGCGCCGACCGCGCCAACCGCAAATGGGTGACCGACGTGACGGAGTTCAGCCTGGCCGGCGACAAGCTCTATCTGTCCCCGGTCATGGATCTCTACAATGGCGAGATCGTCGCGTTCGAGACGGCGCGGCGGCCACGCTTCAAACTGGTGGACAATATGCTGACCAAAGCCCTCGCCCGGCTTGGTGAGAACGAAAGGCCGATCCTGCATTCCGATCAGGGATGGCAGTATCAAATGTCGGCATTCCAACGCAGGCTGAAGCCAGAGGCCTTCAACAGAGCATGTCACGCAAAGGCAATTGCCTCGACAACGCCCCAATGGAGAGCTTCTTTGCCATCCTCAAATCCGAGCTCTTCCATCCCGGAACCTTCGACACCGTTCAAAGCCTGGACGACGCCATCACGGACTACATCGACTACTACAACCACCGCCGCATCAAACTGAAACTGAAAGGGCTGGCCCCTGTGCAATACAGGAACCAGCCCTTAAACCTGCCAACTCAATGAACCGTCCAACTTTATGGGGTCAGTTCATCACGCGGGCTTTTTGCGTTCGGACCGTGATCGATGGCCACGACCGGCTATTCAACGATTGAGGAGGGCAGCAAGGTTGGCGTGCTCGGCTTTATTGAGAGGTCCGCGAACCGGGGGATTGATGCCGCCTCGGCGCATTTCGCCGAGAGCTACACGTCGAGCATTGGGAGTTCGCCAACCCGTCATGGCAAGCGATCTGCACGACAACAGCATGATTCGAGCGGCGGAGAGATCGTCGTACGAAGGCGCGAACCGTTGATTTAAACAACCCGCGCCTTGCCGAAGCTTTTCGTCGCGGGCCGCGTCAGCCAGCTCGCCGCAATGACGCCTGGAAGACCAGCGAGGTCCAGCTGTTGCTCGAGGCGAGATGGCAATAGAGCAGCGCAAGCGCGCCGGATTTCCTGAGATCGAGAAACGCCTCGTCGCTCAATTTGTTGAAGGCCGGCTCGTCGATCACCTGAAAGTCGGTGAGGTTGAGGGTCTCGCCGCCCTCCAGCGTCACCTTGCTCTGCCGCGGCGCGAACAGGCCGTGCGCGTCGATCTTGTCGATCATGGCGCGAGTCGCATTGAAGTCGGTCTGGAACTGGCTGCAGAAGGCGAGCGCCTGCTTCGAGGCCTCGGCCGGCTCGTTGCCGTCGAAGAAGGGCGCGATCTCGTCGCTGTCCTTGGACGAAGGCATCTGCTCGACGACGCGTTCGCTGGCACGGTCGATGCACAACGTCAGGCGGCCGGTCGTTTTCGATTCATCGGCGAGGATGAAGGGGTAACGGCGGACATAGGCGGGAATGTAATGCGGCTCCGCCCATTTGCCGTCGGCGCCTACGAACAGGTTCTGGTCCTGGCGCAGACCGGTGATGATGACAGGCGCCTTGGCGTCGCCAATGAAAACGATCGGATAGGAGCGCATCGCCGCGGGCATTTCCGATGCGACGACGGGGATGGCGTGCGCGGTGCGGGAAAAGGAGAAATCGGCCCGCGCCGTAAGGCCGAGTGAGCCGTGCCGCAGCGGATTGAGCGCCTCGGGTTTTTTGTAGAACAGCGGCAGCGCGTTGGTCGCGGTGCTTCCGGCCGGGGCCGTGTCTGTTTTCGCGTCAGTCATCCCTAGTGTTCTCCTCTTATACCATTCCGGTTTAGGCCAGCGTCGGCGAGGGCGCAACGCGCTGACGACTGATCTACCCCGACATTAGCGGGATAAATCTACATCGTTGTTCGATCGTGCTCTTTTGTACTTCTGGAGATCGAGCTCTATAGACAGCACGCCATGAAGCGGCGAGATTGGTTGACGGGATAGACATCTCAAGAGAGCCGTCTGAAAGACAGACGAACCAGGGCAGGCGCATGGCATCGCTTTCGGATTTCGAGCAGGGGCAGAGCTTTTCCGTCGAAGCCGGCGGTCAGACGCTCACGATGGAACTGAGCGCGGTGCAGCCCATTGCCAACAGCCCGCGCGACGGCGGTGGCTTCACGCTGCTGTTCAGGGGGCCGCGCGACGCGGCGCTGCCGCAGGCTATCTATCGGTTCAACGGCAAAAGCGGCGCCCATGAGATCTTCATCGTGCCGATCGCTGCCGATGAGGCAGGGCGGCTTTACGAGGCGGTATTCAACTGATTTTTTTCGACCGGATCGGCCACGGGGACGCTCCGGCCATCAGGGCGATTTGGCAGCGCGGCGGCTCGACATATGATCGACTATATCGAGATTGCGGACGTATTTGACGGAGCGGCGTGTAGCGCACTGTGCGCGGAAATTCGGGCGGCCTTGAGCCGTCCGGCCGGCCTGCTGGGGCGTGCCGACCAGAAGATGGCATGGCCGGAGATCCGAAAGACCGTGCGCGCCGATGTTTCGCAGGCCACTGAAGAGCGAGTGAGTGCCCTGTTGGCGCAGCAGAAGGCGGCTCTGGAGCGGCATTTCGGGCTGCTGCTCGGCCAGGTCGAGAAACCTCAGTTCCTTCACTATCGGCAAGGCGATTTCTTTGTGCCGCACCAGGATGGCAATACGCCGCTCATTCACGACGAGTCGCGGTTCCGAAAGATCTCGGTGGTGATCTTTCTCAACCGTCAATCGGACAACCCTTCGCCAGAAAGCTATGCAGGCGGCTCGCTGGTCCTGCATGGGCCTTACAGCGGCCCGGACCTGCGCATTGCCATGCCGGCATTGCCGGGCTCTCTCGTCGCCTTTCGCTCGGAAACGACGCATGAAGTCACGCCGGTCACGTGCAACGAACGTTTCACCATCGTCTCCTGGTATCGCGGCACGTGACGACCGGCACGGCCCTTACGGCGAACGGATCATCAGGTCGTAGACGCCCTTGTCCTCGGCAACGGTGAAGCCGAGGCGCTTGTAGAGCCGCCGCGCTGGATTGTTCTTCTCGACATGGATCGAGACCGACTTGCCGACGGCGGCGGCCTCATCGATGAGATCGGCGAGCAACGCACCGCCAGACCCCTTGCCGCGATGCGCCGGCAGGAAGGCGATATCTATGATGCAATGCTCGCTCGCCGAGCGCTCGATATACAGGCGACCGATATCTTGCCTTGCCTGCTCGATCACCAGCCAGTCGGCGTTGGGATAGTATTTCTGGTAATGCGCGTGCTGCGCTTGAAACTGCATGTCGAGGAACGCCGTTTTCTGCGCGTCGCTCCACGGCGTGACGGCAAGTTCTTCGGCGCGGGTCGAGGCGTAGAGCGCCGACAGGAACGGCAGATCGGTGTCCGCCATCGGGCGGAACGTCAGATCAATCCGCGCCGCGCGCACCCAGCAAAATATAACAGGCCCGTTGTCCACAATCGGAAGCTGGATCATGGAGTGGCGCTTACGGACGCGCCGGATAAACGCCTTGCATAGCAATGATGAACGTCATCGCCATATAGGGAGGCAGGTTGTTGTGAGGCAACGTACTGCCCGTCATGCTCAGTGCCTGGGGGTCCATCTGGACCAGATTTTGCGAAGTGTTGTTCTGATACAGCGTTCCGCCCCCCGATTTCCCCAGAACAACCGCATCGGTAAGAGTTCCCTGGGCGCCACTCTCGGTGGATATCGCGACAAAATGATTATGTTGCGGCATTTCCGTTTGCAGAAGGGTGATGGACGTTTCGCCACCCGTCTCGCCGAGAAACCGCTCCGACAAGCCATTGCCCTGTCCTTGCCCCATGGGCGCGGAGCCAGCCATATTCGGCAACGCGAAGGTCGACTTGCCGTCGCCGCCGTAAACTGTGCCCAGCAGCGAAAACAGCGCCGTATTCTGCGAGATTGGCAGGAGCTGGCCATCGCAGGTCGCCCACCCCGTCGGGGCGAAATCTCCGGCAAAAATTCGAATTTCGGCGACGAACGGATTGGTCATGGCAAGTCTCTAGCTTTGCTGGGGGAAGATGCCAAATAGCGAGATGATGAAACTGACGGCGAGGAACGGCACCATATTGTCGTGAGGCTGGCTGCCGCCGGCCGGCGAAATGGCTCCGGCGGCCATGTTGCCATCAGGTGCGATACCCACATAGGGCGTCAGCAGGCTCGATGTCGCCAGGACACCGCCGGACGGACCCGGATTCTTGGCGATATTCGACGAACCGGTCCAGGTATGGGAATGGTTCGGCATTTGTTGGGTTGAAACAGTGACGGATTCGACCCCGCCCAGTTCTCCGATGATATAGGTCTGGCTGACCAGCGGGCCCTTGCCAGCATGGACGGGGATGCGGGATGCGAGGTTGGGCAGGGCGAATGTTTCCTCCCCGTCGCCGCCATAGGTCGTACCGATCAGATTGAACAAGGTTTCGTTCTCGGAGATCGGCATCAACTGGCCTTGGCAGAACGCCCAGCCATTCGGAGGGAAATTGCCACCGAACATCCTGATCTCGCCGACAAAAGGTTGGCTCATCGAAGCGTCCTCTTAATTTCGCGACGGGAATATGCCTTGCAGGGCAATGATGAAATTCAAGACGAGATAGGGCGATCTGTTCTCATGCGGCTGGCCGCCACCGACGAAAGTGATGTTTTCCTTCGCCATAGCCACCGCGCTGCCAGGCGGCTGATAGATCGGGCTGGCGTTCGCCCCCAACAGCGCGCCGGATGGATTGTTGACGTTGCCGGCAGTGTTCGATGCGTTGACGAAATGGTTGTGTGTCGGCATTTCGCCGAGCGTGAGCGTGTGAAACTCTTCGCCGCCCTGGCCGCCGACAATTGCACCAATAGGGCCGCCCGTATGAACCGGCGCACGTCCCCTCATATCCGGAAGGGCAAAATTTGTCTGGCCGTTGCCGCCGTACCTGGTGCCAAGAAGTGAGAACAATGGCTGGTTCTGGTTAAGCGGCAACAACTGGCCGTTACAAAATGCCCAGCCGCGCGGTGCATAGTTCCAGGAAATGATCTTGACTTCACCTAAATAAGGCTCACTCATCCCCGTTCCCTCCGTTGGCCGCTTACTGTCTGAATTCTTGTATTATGCCTAAGCAAGACAACAAGTCGATATCAAATTCATAAAATATATTTCCTAGGACGAAATCCAAGGTTGCTGACTACGGTGTCGCGGCAGGCAGCAGTGGCAGCGGCTGGTTGAAGAACGTCCGGGTGTCCGTCAGTGCCGTTGCCCCGCCATTGACGGTTTCGATACCGGCCTCGCTCGCCTGCGGTACGTTGATCGTGCCGTCGGCGCCGCCGAGGCCGTCCGCGAGGAAGCGGATGGCATTGGCGTTGTTGACGTTGGTGATGGTGTTGGCATGAACGTCGGCATTGATGATAGCGCCGGCAAATGTGGCGGTGACCGTGATGCCGCGGCTGTCGGCATTGTCGCGAATGGTGTTGTTGGTGACCGTCGCGTGCACGGTGCCCGGCTGCACGAGCTGCGTGATCGAGACGCTGTCGCCACCGCTTATGCCGTTGACGCCGATGCTCTGGATAATGTTGTTGTCGATCAGCACCTTGGCGACGCCGAGGCTTTCATGCCCAACCCTGATGCCGTTGCCGGTTCGCGATCCCGAGGTTGCTACGCCTTGCGTACCGATGACGTTGTTGGCGATTGTGCCGTCAAGCGTCCGTGCGAGGTCGCCGCTGCTGAACACGTTGATGGCCGTCGAGTCGCTGTTGGTGACGGTGTTGTTCCGGACGGTGAAATTCAGATTGCCGCCCGTGCCGGCGCCGGAATTGCTGCTCTGGGTAAGGTTGATGCCGTTGTTCAGATTGTTGAATAGATTTCCCGTGGTCTCGCCGATGTGAGCGTTGACGGTGCCGTCATTGGCAATGACGAACAGACCGGTTCCAGGGATGACTCCCGGTCCGGGATAGGCGTTGTTGCCGGTGAAGGTTGCGCCGTCGACGGTCAGCGTCATCGTCGGCGCGCCGGCGACACCGGCGCCGTCCGCCTCGAAGATGAAGTCGCTGCCGGCATTGTTCGAGGCGCCGTTGTTCGAGAACGTGCCGCCGCTCACCACCAGGTTCGCCAACGTGCCGCCGGAATTGATGACCTGCACGTTATGGGTGAATGAGTTGGAGACCGTAAGGTTGGTGAACGTGGTGACGTGCGAGGCGTTGCCGGTAAGTTCGTTGAACAGGATTCCGGACTCGGTGTTGGCATCGGCATTGCTGTTCAGGGTCAGACCGTTGAGCACCACACCGTTGACGCGCAGGCCCTTTATGCCGTTGCCCGCATTGTCGCTGATAATCATGTTGCTCAGGCTGACATCCTGAGTGTCGGTCAGGCTGACGCCATCGCCGGTCGAGTTCTGGATCGTGCCGCCGCTGCCCCCCGTCGCGCCGGTGCCGGTCACCACCAGATTGCCGCTGGTGCCGGTGTTGTTGAGCACGATGCCGTTGGCTGCACCATTGGACGCAATGCTCCTGAACGTCACGTCGCCGGCGCCGATCGTCGTGTTGGCGACATTAAGGGCCGTGCCCGTGCCGGACACGATGGTGTTGCCGGTGCCCTGCACCGTCATCGTGCCGCCGGTGGTGGCTGCCGGACCGGGGCCGGTGGCGCTGAAACCGGCGCCGCTGGTCGTGGCGATGACCAGCCCGCCATTGGTGAAGTTGATCGTCGCGCCGGCATTGTCGCTCAGGCTGACGCCAGCCGCCGTGGTCGAGGTGATCGATTTCGACGCGCCGGAGAAGGTGATGATGCCGGCGACATTGTCGTCCAGCAGGATGCCGATCTGGCCCGCCGCATTATGCGTGATGTTGCCCGACAGGGTGATGTTGCCGGCGGTCAGGGCGCGATCCTGGATGTTGACCGCCTGGCCGGTGCTGCCGCTGGTGATCGCGCCGGCATAGGTGAAGGCCGCCGTGCCGCCGCTGTTGGCGGTGCCTAGGCCATCGCCGATACGGATCACGGCGCTTGTTCCGCCCACCAGCGCGCCGGTGCCGAGGTCGATCGCTCCCGAACCGGTGACGGTATCGAGGATGACGGCGCTGGTGCCGCCGGCGCCTTTGTTCGTGGAAGCGAAGGTCACGCCGCCCGCCGCGATGGCAACGCTGTCAAGGTTGACCGCGACGCCGCTGCCGGTCGAAATCGTGTTGCCCGAGCCGATAACGGTCACGGTGCCAGTACCGTTGCTCGTGGCGTTGAAGCCGGTGCCGGAGGTGGTGGTGATGGCTAGGCCGCCGCCGGTGAAGTTGACCGCGGTGTTGGTGTTCGCCGTCAGGTCGACGGCATTGTTGGCTCCGGTGGTCAGTATCTTGCTGGCGCCGGAGAAGTTGATCGTGCCGCCGGTGTTGGCGTTGACGAGGATCCCGTTGGCCACGCCGCCGGTGGCGCTGAGAGTGCCCGACAATGTCGTGGTGCCGGCGGTGCGGGTGGAGATGCTGACGACGTTTCCGGCCGTGGTCTTGGTGACCGAGCCGGCATAGCTGACATTGGCCGAGCCGCCGGTGACCAGGAAGGCCGCGCCGGTCGCGCCGCCGAGCGCACCGGAGCCGAGGCTGACAGTGCCGGCGCCGGTGACATTGGTCAGCGACACGTTGTTGGTGCCGCCGGTCGAATTGGTCGAGGTGAAATTGATGCCGGTGGTGGTGGCGATGCCGTTGAGGTTGACCGCCTGCGCGGAAGTGGAGCTCACCGTGCCGGTCGTCACATTGACCGTGCCGCCATTGATGGCGCTGAATCCGGTGGTGCCGTTGGTGACGATGTCGAGGTTTGCGAAGCTGACGGTCGAGGCCGTGGCGCCGTTGTTGATTGCGACTGCGGTGCCGGTCATCGGCGTCGTGGTGCCGAGATCGACCGTACCGGTGAAGCTCACCGTATTGGCCGCCGTCGCGCCGGAAATACTAATGCCGCTCGCAGCGCCGTTGGCGATCACCGAGCCGGCGAAGGTGAAGCTGCCGCCAGCGCGGGTCGAGATCGTGGCCGCCGCGCCCGACGTGCTGATGATGGAGCTGGCGCCGTCGAAGCTGATCACCGCGTTGCCGCTGGTCACCGAAAGGCCGCTGCCGCCCGATATATCGACATTGGTACCGGCAATCGTGCCGCCAGCGCCCGACGCGCCGCCGAAGGCGATGCCGGTTCCGCTCGCCGCCGTGGTGATGTTGACGTTGGTCAGCGTCGTCGTGCCGGTGGTGTTGTCGAGTTTGAAAGCAATGCCGGTGGCGCCGGTGCTGGTGACGTTGGTGATGGTGGTGTTGGACGCGTTCAGCCACACATCGCTGGCGTTGCCGGAGAAAGTAACGTTGTTGATCGTCGTGCTGTTCGACGGGGTAATCTCGATACCCTGCGTGGCGAAATTGCTGATGGTCATGTTGCTGATGACGGTATTCGCAGCACCCGCGCCATTGTCCTTGACGCCACGCGCGGCACCCGCCGGGCTGCCATTCAGGATGAAGCTGTCGATGATGTTGCCGCTGGCGCCGAGCGTGATGACATTGTTGCCGGCGCTCGTCGTCAGCGTCGCGGCGCCATTGGGCGTCTGGTCGATGATCGAGATGCTGTTGCTGGCGAGCTGGATGGTGGAGGGCACCGTCAGCGCCAGATTGATGTTGCCGTTGCCGAAGCCGCGCACCTGCTCGCCGGTGGCGAGAGCCAGCGTGTCGTTGCCATTGCTGCCTGCCGCGGAGATGGTGCCGCCATCGTTGACGAGAACCAGGATGTCCGTCGCCACGGCTGCTG
The DNA here is from genome assembly GCF_040320135.1 of Mesorhizobium sp. M0772. Lineage (NCBI taxonomy): Bacteria > Pseudomonadati > Pseudomonadota > Alphaproteobacteria > Hyphomicrobiales > Phyllobacteriaceae > Mesorhizobium > Mesorhizobium sp. M0772. The sequence goes on from NZ_JAMYPB010000004.1 coordinate 9,740, forward strand.
CTTCGGCGGTGGCCAGCGTCGCGAGATTGTTCTGGTCGCGACCGCTGCCGTCACCGGTCGCGGACGCGCCGACGAAATAGACCTTGCCGACTCCGAAGCCCAGGCCGGGAGCCGACTGGAAGTTCACATCCTGGAAATTGTAGGTGCCGGCAACCGGCGCACTGGATGCGTCGATGCCTACATTGGCGCCGATGGTCGAGAGCTGGTCGGTCGCCGATTCGCCGTCGCCATAGGTGAAAGCGAGGTTGGTGGCGCTGTTGAGGAACACGCCGGTGTTGACGCCGGCAATGCTGGAGCTGGCGCCGCCGACAACGGCATCGCCGAGGCGTACCGTCTGGCCGCCAGTGGCGCCACGCAGGTCGACGCCTATCGAGGTGCCGGCGGCGGCGGCATTGGTGACATCGAAGTCATTGGCCGTCACCGCCGCATTGATGGTGGCACCGTTGAGGTCGAAGGCCACGCCCGTGGTGCTGTTCAGGCCGATGTCGAGATCGTTGAAGGACAGCGCCGCGCCAAGCGCGCCGGAAACATCGACACCACGCGTGGTGATGCCTTGCAGGTTGACCGTGCCGAGAATGATGGCGCCGCCGCCCGACGAGGCGATATTGGTCAGCGAGATGCCGGTTGCGGCGGCAGTGGCCGAAACACTGTCGAAATTCATGCCCGCAGCGCCAATCGTAACGCCATTGAGGTTCAACGCGGTGCCGCCGGCCGTCGTGGTGATGCTGTTGTCGCTGAGGAGCGCGCCGACGCTGACCGTGCCACCGCCGCTGGCGTTGAAGCCCGTGCCGGAGGTGGTGGTAATCACCAGGCCACCCGTATCGAAGTTGATCGTCGCGCTGGTGTTAGTCGTCAAGTCGACCGCCGTATTGGCGCCAGTGGTCAGCGTCTTCGTGCCACCGCTGAGAGTGATGGTCCCGCCGGAGTTGCCGTGGACATAAATACCATTGTCGAAACCGCCGGTGGCGCTGAGCGCGCCGGACAGTGTGACCGTGCCGCCGGTGACGCCGGAGATGTCGACGATCTTGCCGGCGGTGGTCTTGGTGACCGTGCCGCCATAGCTGACGGTCGCAGCACTGCCATTGAGCAGGAATGCGACGCCCGAAGCGCCGCTCAATGCGCCGGATCCGAGGCTGACTGTTCCGGTGACATTGGCCAGGCCAACATTGTTGGTGCCGCCGCCCGACGAGGTCGAGTCGAGCGCAATGCTGGCGGCGACGTTGATGAGGTTGATCGCCTGGCCGCTGGTCGAATTTACCGTCTGGGCTGCAGCGGAAGCGGTGATGCCCATAACGCCACCGGTCCCGACAATGCCGGTGCCGCTGGTGGTATCGATGGTCAGGCCGTTGAGGAAGTTCACCGTGCCGGCGCTTTGCGAGAAGCCGACGCCGCTGCTCGTGTCGATGTTGGCGAGGCCGGCGATGTTGAGGTTGCCGCTGACCCAGTTGATGCCGCCGCCGGTCGTCGCGACGTTGTTCACCGTCACCGTGTTGAAGGTAAACGTGCCGGTGTTGGCGCCGGTGACGTCGATGCCGAAGCTGCCGGTGCCGGTGATGCTGGTTGCGCCGGAGACATTCACCGCCCCGGTGACGCCGTTGAGGATGATGCCGCTGGTGGCGCCGCTCGAGGTGATGCTGTCGAAATTGACGCCGCCGGCGCCGAGTGTGCCTTGCAGCGACAGCGCGGTCTGGCCCGTGGCGTTGATCGTCGTCGAACCGGCATTGGCGACGGTGAGGCCATTCAGTCCCGAAAGGCTGAGGCCGGTGGCCAACGATGTCGTGATGTCGAGGCCGCCATTGAAGTTGACCGCAGCTGCCGCGCTGCCGCCCGAAATCGAAACGCCGTTGCCGCCGGTGATCGTCACCTGGTCGGTGAAGGTCACCGCGCCGCCGGTGCGGTTGGCGATATTGATGCCGCCACCGGTCAGCGTTCCCGGAGTGGCGCTGTTGGGCAGGATGCCGCGCGACACCGAAATGGTGCCGGTGCCGCCGTTGACGTCGAGCAGCGTGCCGGCAACGTTGATGTTGTTGTTGATGATCGACAGATTGCCGTTGAGGCCGGCGACCTGGATGGCCGTCTGACCAGCGGCGACGTTGCTGATCGTCACGCCTTCGATGGTGATGCCGCTGGCATTGCTGAAGCCGACCGCGCTCTGATCGATGAGGAAGGCGGCACCGGCCGCGCTGCTGAAGTCGAAAGCGGTGTGGCGCACGGCGTTGTCGCCGAGCAATTGCATCAGGTTGGCCGTCCCGCTGACCACGGCCTCGTCGCCGGTGATGTTGCCGCCGGTGGCGCCGAAATTGCCCTGGACGTTGGCCGGCTGGATCGTGCCGGTCGAAACCACATTGCTGTTGCCGAAGCCGGTGATCGTCTGGCCGGAATCGAGCGTGAAGGCGGTGGCGCCGAGATTGATCGTGCCGACGAAGGCGAAGTTCTGCGTGCCGGTCAGCGCATCGGCGGCGGCGAGCGAAATGGTGTTGACGCCCATGCTGAGATTGCCGGTCGTGCCGGCGGCGATGAAGCCGCCCGACTGCGAGACCAGCGTGATCGAACCGGGCGCGGTGGCGAGGTTGGCGCTGCCGGTGAAGAACACGTCGTCGAAATCGTAGTTGCCGAGCGTCGGATCGAGACCGACCGTGTTGACGGTGAAGCCGCCGGCGGCGGCGATGATGAAGGATTCCAGCCCGTCGGTCGAATCGCCGTCGCCGAAGGTGAAGTTGGCATTGGCGGAGGTCGCCGTGGTCTGGCCGGACGACAATTCGACGCCGATGCCGACATTGTCGATCTTCGAGCCCCGCAGGAAGGTGATGACCTTGTTGCCGGTGGTCGACGACAGGTCGATGCCGCGCGAGGTCAGGTCGCCCAGGCCGGTGATCGTCGTCAGGCCGAAATCGGCCGTCGTCGAGGAGCCGCTGAAGTCGATGCCGGTCTGGTTGGCGCCGACATCGTCGATGGTGGTCGTGCCGAAGCTGACATCGTTGTTGGTGCCAGCGAAGTTGATGCCGGCAGTGCCGCTCGTGGTGCCCAGCGTGACCTGGGTCGTGCCGAAGGTCACCGGGCCGGCATTGCCGACAATGTTGATGCCGATGCCGCCGGCGCCCGTCACGGTCACCGCCCCGAAGGTTGCCGATGCGGTGCTCGCGACACCGGAGACGGACAGGCCGGTGCCCAAGGCATTGGTGATCGATAGCGGGGTGGTAACATTCAACGTTGCGGTGCCGATCAGGCCACCGACCACCGCGCCGCCGCCACCGCTCGCCGACAGGGTCGGGCCGGTGAAGCTGAACGCACCGCCTGCCGGGGGCAATGTCGAGCCGATGGCGAACAGATTTCCGGTGCCGGTCGACGTGACGCTGCCGCTGAACTGGGCCGAGCCGCCGATGGTGCCGTCGATCTTGACCGCCGTGCCTGGTGCTGTTGCCGAGCTGGAGATGTTGGCCGAGACCGTGATCGCGGCGCTGCCGCCAAAAACCACGACGCCGTTGCCGGTGCCGGAACCGGTGATGGTGCCGCCGATGTTGATCGTGCCGGTGTTGTTGGTCAGGCTGACGTCGTCGCCCGAAACCAGCGTCGTCACCAGATTGTTGACATTGACCGTCGCGGCGCTGCCTTGCACCACGAAGCCGGGGCCACCGCCAACAACCGTGTCGATCGTCGTCGTGCCATTGAAGGTAACGGCGTTGGCCACGTTGGTGAGGCGGATGGCGTCGCCATTGACGCGATTGATGTCGACAGCGCCGAAGGTGACGCTGCCGCCGCTGGTGTTTTCGATGAGGATGCCGGTCTGCACGGCGCCGCCTGAGCCGTCGACGGTGACGCTGTCGAAAATGACGCCGCCTGCACCGATGGTCAAACCGCCGGCGCCACCGAGATGGATGCCGTTTTCGACAGGGCCGAGCCCAGATGCGGTCGTGTTAGTGCCGGTGACGGTGAGCGTGCCGCCATTGATGGCGCTGAAGGCAAGGCCGCCATCGGTGGTGAGGTCGAGCCCGCCGGTGAAATTGATCGTGCCGCCGGCATTGCCGGTCAGGTCGATGGCGTTGGCCGCGCCGGTGCTGGCGGTGATTTGGCCGTCGAAGGTGGCCGAGCCGCCGGTCATGCCGCTGATCATGACCGCGCTCGCGGCACTCGTCTGATTGATGGTGCCGTTGTAGGTGAGGTTAGGCGTTGCTCCAAGAATGCTGAGCGCCGTGCCCGTCGTGCCGGCGATCGAACTCGCATTGTCGAAGGTCAGCGTGCCCGTGGAACCGCCCGTGACGCTGACGCCGATACCGGCGCCGGTGATGTCCAAATTGTTGAAGGTGCCGGTGCCGCCGAAGTTGCTGGCCAGCAGGCCAGTGCCGCTGACGCCGCCCATCGTCGTGTTGGTGATGTTGATCGCACCCGTTGCGCCGGTCAGGTCGATGCCGGTTACGGCGCTGCTGATCGTCACCCCGGTGATGGTGGCCGCGTTTACATTCGATCCGTTGATCGCCGAGCCCGAACCCGCATTGCTGACGCTGAGGTCGGCGACGCGGTTGCCGTTGGCGAGATCGATGGTGCTGCCGGCCGAGTTGTTGAGGGTGGCGGCGCCATTGCCGAACGGATCGACCTGGGTGCCCGAAGTAACCACCTCGGCGCCGGTGACGTTGGCCGGCGGCCCGCCGAGAGCGACGGTGTTGCCGTTGGCGAAGGAGACGATCTGCTGGCCGTCGGCAAGCGTGAAGCCGTCGGCATCGGTGTTGATGGTTCCAGCGCCGCTGTTGACAAGGACGAAGATGGTGTTGGCGTCGGTCGTCAGACCGTCGGCGGCGTCGGCGTTGATAAGGTCGCCAACGCTCGCGCCGGAGCCGGTTCCGGTGTTTGCTGCGCCGACGAAGATGACGTTGGCGGTGTCGAACAGCTGCGGGCCGACCAAATGGGTGGCGTTGAAAGCATAGGTGCCGTTGCCGGCCAGCAGGCCGCGCATGTCGAGCGAGGCGGTGGTCCCCGTGATCGATGCGCCGCCGGCGGCACCGAACGAGAAGGTGGTGTTGGCGCTGGTCCCGGGCGCGCCGTGCGTGCCCATCTGGACGCCGGTGCCGGCGGAAATGACGCCGGTGCCGATCGTCACCGAGCCGCCGGTGGTGCCGGAAAGGTCGATGCCGGTCGAAGTGCCGGCGCCGGTGATGTCGAGCGAGGTGGCGGTGAAGGTCGACTGGCTGCCCGACAGGTCGAGCCCGGTCTTGCCGGTCGGCAGGCCGGTGATGTCGATGTTGGCGAAGCTGATCGTGCCGTTCGTACCGGAAATGTCGATCGCGTTTTGGCCCGGCTGGTCGATCGCGACATCGCCGAAAGTGATGGCACCGGAATTGGCAGCCAGTATGATACCAGAGCCAGAAGGAGCGGTGACCGTGACATTGCCGCCAAAGCCTACCGTTGCCGAGCTATTCTGGATGACAATGCCGTTTGCGACGTTCGAAATCGCCGTCGAGCCGGAGATATCGAAGCTGCCGGTGACGTTCGTGAGGCCGACACCGGTCCCGCCACTAATCTGGTTGAGGCTGGTCAGCGTGACATCGAGCCCAATCTGGGATGCGCTGAATCCGTTGCCGCCATTGCCGGAGATCGTTCCGCCAGTGGTCGTCAGCTTGCCGGCGCCCGTCGATGTGGCGTCGACGCCACTGCCGCCATTGACCTTGGCGTCAAGCGTCTCGAAGCCGTAGGTACCGTTGCCGTTGATCAACAGGCCGTCGGTGCCGTTGTTCGACAGCGTCGTCGTGCCGTTGAACGAATAGGTTCCGTCGCCCTGGATCGACAAGCCGGCGCCGCCATTGTTGGTCGAGCTGAGGCTGGTGGCGGCAACGGTATTGGTGCCGTCGAACAGCAAGCCGTTCAGGTCGGCGCCGCTGACGGCTAGGCCCGTCATTGTGACATTGCTGACGGCGCTGCCGTGAACCGCGTTGCCGCCACCGGTATTGGACAGGTTGAAGTCGAGCAGCGAGGTATTGTTGGCGAGCGTCACCGTGTCGCCGGCACCGCTATTGGTCAGCGTGGCTGCGCCGCCGGCGTCGGAGACGGTGCTGCTGTGCACGACATTGTCGCCCGTCACATTGATCGGGATGCCGCCGAGCGAGAACGTGCGGCCATTGCCGAACGAAGCCAGCGTCTGGCCGGCGCTCAGCGAGAAGCCGTCCGCATCGTCTATGTCCGTGCCGCGATTGACCAGCACGAAGATCGCGGTGCCGTCGGTATTGGCATCGGCCGTCGCGACCGTCGCCAGGTCGAGCAGCGAGGATCCGGTGCCCGAACCGGTCGCGGTCGCGCCGACGAAAATCACATTCTGCTGGTCGAACAGCTGCGGGCCGCTGAAGGTCGTCGAGCCGAAAGCATAGAGCCCGAGCGTCTGGTTGAGCCCCCGCGCGTCGAGCGAGGCGGTGATGCCGGCAATCGAGCCGCCGCCGAAACTGAATTGGGCATTGGCCGAATTGGCCAGCGAGCCGGAAATGCCGAAGCGCACGCCGGTATCGACATTGGCGATCGCGCCGCCATCGGTGATGACGATCGTCGCCCCGCCCGCGCTCGGCGAAGACAGATCGATGCCGATCGAGCCGGCGGCGCCTGTGCCAGTGATGTTGAGCGACTGCGCCCTGAAATTGGTCTGGCTGCCGGAGAAATCGAGGCCGACGCCGGAGCCGAGGCCAGCAATGACGATGTTGCCGGCAATTATCGATGTGTTGGCGCCCGCAAACACCATGCCGTCCGAGCCGGGATTGGTGATGTTGATGTCGCCGAAACGGATCGCCGCCGGCGATTCCGTGATCGCGATGGCGGGTCCGGTCGTGTTCGAGATCGTCGTCGCGCCGTTGACGGTGAAGTTGCCCGAGACATGATCGAGGACGACGCCGGATGCGCCGCCGGTCTGGGTGATCGAATCGAGCACGATATGGGCGGTGATCGGATCGATGAAGACACCGACGCCGTCGTCGCCGAGCGCCTTGTTGGCCGACACCTGGCCGCCGCTGATGGTGATCGAGCCGGCGACCCCGGTGCCCTTCACGGTAATGCCGGCATCGTTGTTGTCGAGCGAGTTGAGGGTGGCGAAAGTGTAGGTGCCGTGGCCGGTTATATCCAGGCCGTCGTCGCCATTGCCCTGCAGTAGCGTCGTGCCGGTGAAGTTATAGGTGCCGTCGCCTTCGATGTGCAGTCCGTCGAGGCCGTTGCCGGTCGCGGTGAAGTTCGAGCCATTGACGCCGGTCGATGTACCGGTGAAGTCGGCGCCGTGGCCGCCGGTGCCGGTGACCGTGACGTTGGTCAACGTGGCGCCGGTGATGTTGTTGCCGAAGATGCCGTCCTTGCCGCCTGTGATGATGATGCCGCTCAGCGTGTTGCCGTTGGCGAGCGTCAGGACGTTGTTGGCGGGGTTGGTGCCCTGGAGGGTGCCGTTGGATCCGCCGAAATTGTAGGTGCCGATGCTGCCGTCGACGAGCCGCGCCTGGACGCCCCCGCCACCGCCGATGACGGTCTGGCCGTTGGCGAGCGTCACACCGGCTGTCGTAATGTTGCCCTTGCCGCCGAGCGCGACGACGACGGCGTTCGCGCCGGCGCCGGCGACCGCATTGTCGAGCGTGGTCGGGTCGCCGATCGTGCCGAGGCCGAGCGCGTCGTTGTCACCATCGGCAAAGAAGAACTGGCCGAATGCCGTGTTGGTGGCGGCATTGATCGCCACCCGCGTCGACGTGCCGGTAACTTTGTCCTGGCTCTCGATGCGAACGCCGATGTCGCCACGCACGCGCTCGTTGACGCGTTTGCGCAGGCCGGGGCTGACCGGATAGACCGGCTCGGCGCCGTCATCGGCCGAAGACGAGCCCTTGTCGAAAGCGTTGAGCGGCACCGTCAGCCGGATGCTGCCGGCGAACTGGGTGTCATCGCGGTTGTCGTTGCGCACCTCGCCGGTGAAGGTCAGCGACGTGCCTTTGCCGATGACGTCGCCGATCGAATATTCCAGGCCGGCCTTGGCGCCGGTGATGCTGCCGTCGTCGCCGTCGGGATCGCCGAAATGGTAGGCGCCGAGATCGAAACGCAGTGAATGGTTCTCGGGCAGGTTGAGCGGCACCTGAACGCCGACCTCGCCCTCGATGCCCCAGGCCGCGTAATCGCGGTGGGCGATGGCCGATATCTGCTCGATCAGCTGATGACCGACCAGCGACAGGCTCGACTCTTGCCCGGCCGTGCTGCGGTCGCCGCTGATCGGCAGATAGACGTTTACGTGCGCATCGTATTTTGAGGTGATGGCCTCGAGGCCGAGCGTCGAGGCGACGAACTGGTGACTGTCGTGGTTCTGGATGTTGAGATAGGCGTAGCCGCCGATCATCAGATCCGGATTCACGATGCGGCGAACGCCGAGGCCGACGTCCTGGCCGAAGCCGTCGTCGAAATCGTATTTCGAGCGCACATCGAGAAAGAGAACGGATTCGAGGTTCTGCTTCAGCGGCAGGAAACCCTCGATCGCCGTGTTGCCGCCATTGTTGTTGGCGCCGATGATGGCGCGGACCTGCGGCTGCCACAGTCCGGTGTCGCCGGCATGGGCGGCTATGCCGGAAAGGGCAAGTGCCAGAGTGGACAGCGCAGTCGTCTTCCAGAGATGCCTGGAAAAACCTGACCGGCGATACTTGCTATTCGCCCGGAAGCTTCTTCCGTGCGTCGCCATGTCATTGATCTGCCGAGTTTTCTCGGTCGTCTCCATCCCTTGCGAACCCCGACGAGTACACGCTCCGTCGCTAATACTATCCGAATCCCAGTGTATAGCGAGCATGATTGTTTGCTTTACACGTACAAGATTTCAAAGTTGTTTATTGTGACAATTCAGCAACAGTAATTTAGCCTGAGCTCATGTACCGTATTGGCTTCCCCGCCAGGCTCGGCTGTTGTATCAACGCGCTCGGCGAAACCCTGACACGACGAGGATCGGGTGGCTTCATTGCTGAGAACCGTTTGTGGCCGGGCCGCCTGGGTCGGCGCGCTATGGCTGGTCGTGACGGCAGGGTCGGCGCTTGCCGAAGAGCCGAAGTCAACCACATCTGCCGAGACCAAGCCTGCAGAAGGCAATCCGTGGGCGCTAAACTGCGCCAGCGGATCGGCCGGCATCGAGCTTCAATGCCAGGTCTCCCAAAACCTTACCGAGGCCAAGACGGGGCAGCGCGTTCTTACCGTTACGGTTCGCCGCGACAACGGCAATGGCAACCTCGCCATGCTGCTGGCCTTGCCGCACGGGCTGTTCCTGCCTTCCGGCGCCTCGTACCAGATCGACCAGGGGCAGAAGACGACCATTGCCATCCAGACCAGCGACCAGAACGGCGCCTATGCCGCGACCCCTTTGTCGGCGGACCTCGTCAAGGCGATGAAATCGGGAACCAACCTGAACATCGGCATGGAGTCGGTGACGCGCAAGCCGGTGACCATTCCGGTCTCGCTTGCCGGATTCACTGCCGCGATCGACAAGCTTCAAGCGTTGAAATAGCCGGCCTATCTCGGCAGATGCGTAAGCATCAGCTTACGTTATGGACTGGCCGGGCTCACACGTGCTTGCGGCCGCCTGTCTCGCGGAACCAGCTGTCGGGGTAAGGATACCACCAGTCCTGGATCGCCGGTCTGTGGTCGATGATGACCATCTTGGAGCGTCGGAAGGCGTCGAGTCCCTGGCGTCCCAGCTCGCGGCCAAGGCCTGATGCCTTCCAGCCGCCGAAGGGCAAGGCGTCATTGTCGATCAGCGGGTTGTTGACCCAGACCATGCCGGCCTCGAGCCGCTCGGCCGCCTCATGCGCCTCGGCGAGGTCGGTGGTGAACACCGAGGCGCCGAGGCCGAACGGGCTGTCATTGGCAAGCCGGATCGCCTCGTCGAAATCCTTGACGCGGCAGATCGCGGCGACCGGTCCGAAACACTCTTCGCGCACGATCGCCATATCGGGTGTAACCCCGGTCAGGATCGTAGGCTCGTAGAACCAGCCAGTGTTGTGCGCCGGCGGAATGCGCCCGCCGGCAACGGCTATAGCGCCGTTGCTGATGGCATCATCGACCAGCCGCATCACTTTCGCTCGCGCGGCCTCGCTGACCAGCGGGCCGATCTCGGTCTTGTCCATGCCATTGCCGATGCGCAGCGCCCGCGTCTTCTCGGCGAACAGCTCGACGAAGCGATCGTGAACCGAATCGACGACGAAGAAGCGCTCGGCCGAAGTGCACACCTGGCCGGTGAGGTGGAAGGCTGCGGTGACGCTGCCGGCAGCGGCCACCTCCAGCGGAGCGTACTCGCTGACAATCAGCGGATCGCTGCCGCCGGCTTCGATGACGCAAGGCTTCATGCGCTCGGCGCAGGCGACTGCCACGGCTTTGCCGGCGGCGACCGAGCCGGTGAAGGCGACAGCGTGGATGCGTTCGGAGGCGATCAGCGCCTGCGCGGTGGTGGCCGTGCCAGGCAGGCAGGCGACCAGCCCTTCCGGCAGTGAACGGAACACCGTCATGTAGTCCAGCGTCGACAGCGTCGTCGCTTCGGCCGGCTTGATGACGCAGCCATTGCCGGCGGCAAGCGAGGCCGCGACGGTCCAGCACATCAGCAGGATCGGGAAGTTGTAAGGCATGATGTGCACGGAGACGCCATACGGCTCGTAGCGCGCATACTGGAACGACCCGGCCTGCGTCGTACCGGCGATCTTGCCGGCGTCGTCGCGCGCCATCTCGGCATAGTAGCGGAAGATCGGCGCGCAATTGGCGATCTCGCCGATCGCTTCGGGATAAGGCTTGCCCATCTCGCGCACCATCAGCTCGGCGCAGCGCGTGAAGTCCGCCGCCTCGATGGCGTTGGCGACCGCATGCAGATGCTTTGCCCGGCTCTTGGCATCGAGCTGCTTCCAGGCGGCTTGTGCCGTGGTTGCGGCACACAGCACCGCATCGACCTCACCGTCCGTTGCGGCGGAGATCGAGCCGACGGTCTCCAGCGTCGCCGGATCGATCACCGGTTTTGCCGTGCCGGTCATCGGCCGGTAGTCCGGATTGACGAAGAAAGCCGGCCGTTCAGCGGAGAATTGCATGGTCGTCCTTTCAGGTCCGCTCAGCGGATCATGTAGACCTTCTTGATGGTCTCATGGACGGTGCAGACGCCTTTCCAATTCTGAGGAAAGAACGCCGCCGTGTCCGGCTCGATCTGGATGACCTCGCCCGATTCGTGCACATAGGTGCAGCGGCCCTCGAGGAAGTGGCAGAACTCGTCGCGGGTGACATGGCAGTGCCATTTGCCGGGGGTGCAGACCCACAGGCCGCATTCCGAACGGCCCTCCGGCCCCTTGTAGAGCAGCTTGCCCGAGGTGTGGGACACGCCCTCGATCATGGTCGGGATGACGCCCCAGTCGACGAGGTCGGTGATGGCAAGCGGGGATTGCATGATGGGCGTGGTCATGGCGATTTCCTTTAAAAAAGTGCTCAGCGGCACATGAAGGCCTTGGTCAGTGTTTGCGTGATGGTGGAGGTGCCGGCCCAGCCGGCGGGGAAGAACACCAGCATGCCGGCCTCGACCGGGATCTCTTCGCCATTCTCGCGGACATAGGTCCCGCGGCCCGACAGGAAATGGCAGAACTCGTCGGCGGCAAAGGTAACCTTGCGGCTGCCTGGCGTGCACGACCACAGGCCGCATTCGCTTGAGCCGTCCGGGTTCTGCGAGAGGATCCTGCCCGAGGCGCGCGGCGAGCCGGCAAGCGTGTTGCTGCCCCCGCCCCAGTCCTCCAGTTTCACGGTCGAGGCCTTTGGCCAGTGCGGTGTCGGCATATTGGGAAGCTCCGTTGCTGTTCAAGCCAGCATGTAGACGTTGCGCATGGTCTCATGCACGGTGCATTCGCCTGTCCAGCCGGCAGGGAACATGACCACGGTCCCGGCTGCGACTTCTACCACCTCCCCAGCATCCGACCGGTACGTCGCGCGGCCGGCGACGAAATGGCACAATTCGTCGCGCGGAATCGAGAGCCGCCAGCGGCCGGGCGTGCAGACCCAGATGCCGGATTCCGGCTGGTTGTTGGGTCCTTTGTGGACAAGCCTGCCGGTCGAGTGCGACGCGCCGTCGAGCGCGTCGGACTGGGCGCCCCAGTCGACGAGGTCGGTGCGGGTGGAGGCTTGGTAAAGGTGCGGGGCGGAGGAGGTCACAGCAACTTCTCCAGCAACCCTGCGGCCTTTTCCGGTCCGTTCTGTGCCCGCATCTGCGACGAGGTCTTCGCCAGCTTGGCCTTCATCTTGGGGTCGGTCAGGCAAGCCTCGATCCTGCTGACCAACTGGGCGTCGCTCCAGTCGTAGCGCGGCATGCCGAAGCCGTGGCCGGTTTCCTGGACGCGGGTGGCGTTGTCGTGGCCGTCCCAGACATAGGGCATGATGATGGCCGGCTTGCCGAAATAGAGGCACTCCGTGAACGAGTTGTTGCCGCCATGGTGGATGACGGCATCGACCTGCGGGATGACTGAAGGCTGCGGAAACCAGCTCTCGACGATGACGTTGTCCGGCACATCCGTGTACAGGTCCTTATAGCCGCCGACATTGACCAGCGCGCGGTAACGGGTCTTGCCCAGTGTTGTGATGATGCGCTTCAACAAATCGACATCGCCGGCGCCGAGGCTGCCGAAGGAAACATAGAGCAGCGGCCCGTCATTGTTCTCGGCGAAGGTCGGCACGGCGTATGGCTTTTCCTGCCGCACGCAGCCTTCGAGATACTGGAATTTTGTCGTATCAAGCGGATGGCGGCGTTTGAACTTTGCCGCTTCGGGATAGAGCAGGAGATTGAGATAGGGCGAGGCCTCGAAGAACTGACCGACCGGGTATGGCGCTTCATTGTTTGCGGTGAGGAAGGCGTTGAAGTCGTCGTGGATGGGCTTGATCACCGCATTGAAATGATCGCGATAGCGCTGGTGGCCGACATGGTCGTTCTCGCCGCAACCGGAGAGATGCGGCGGGATGTCCTCATCCTCGATCTCGTTTTCCGAGCAGGAGATGACGCGCACCCAAGGCTTGCCGAACTGTTTGATGGCCGGAAACAGGATCACATTGTCGACGCAAATGACATCAGGCTTGATGGCGGCCAGGACTCGCGGCAAATCCTTCTGCGCCCATTTGGCGCTGTCGACGATCGCGGTCCAGCAATCCTTCACGTAATTGTCGACCTGATCGTAGGGCGATTTGCGGAAGTTCGGGATGTGGCCGTTGATGAAGTCTTCCCAGAATTTCGCCATCTGCTCGGGCGGCATCGGCTCCGACAGGTTCACCGGATGCGCTTCGAAGCCGTAACCCTTGTAGACATCGACAAAGCCGGGGTCGGACAGGAACACTGCCTTATGGCCGCGCGCCTCGACCGCTTGCGCGATGCCGACCGAATTGAGCGCCGGGCCGTAGGCCGCTTCGGGAAAAAACGCGATCGTCTTCTGCGCCATCAAGCTCTCCTATTCCTGAAAAATTCTGACATCGGCGGCGTCCCAGCCGAGTTCGACCTGATCGCCCGACGAGACCGGCCGGCGGTCGGCGGCATCGGCGGTGACGCGCACCAGAAATGGTTTTGGCGACAGAGGCGTGCGGATATGCAACTGCAGGTCCAGCCCGTGATAGGCCAGCGCCTCGACCATGCCGGCGGTGCGGTTGGCGGTCTCGGGTGACGGGAACAGCCGGATGCGTTCGGGTCGCACCGAGGCCACGGCGGAAGCGCCGGGTGAAAGCGCGGCGGGAACCTTGCCGGCAATGCGCGCGCCGTTCGCGGCGATCACGCCATCCGCAGACACCTTGCCCGGTACGAAATTCATTACGCCGATGAAGTCGGCGACGAAACGGTCGGCGGGATGCTCGTAGATCGCATGCGGCGCGTCGCATTGCAGCAACTGGCCGTCCTTGAGCACCGCCATGCGGTCGGCCATGACGAGTGACTCTTCCTGGTCGTGGGTGACGATGACGAAGGTGATGCCGACTTCGTGCTGCAGGCGCTTCAGCTCCAACTGCATGGCGCCGCGCAGTTTCTTGTCGAGCGCCCCGAGCGGTTCGTCGAGCAGCAGCAATCGAGGCCGTTTGACCAGCGCGCGGGCGAGCGCGACGCGCTGCTTCTGGCCACCCGACAATTGCTCAGGCTTACGGTCGGCGAAGGGGACAAGCTCGGTGGTGGCCAGAATGGCCTCGACGCGGGAACGGATTTCAGCTTTCGGCAAGCGCTCCATCTCCAGCCCGTAGGAGACATTGGCGCGCACGCTCATATGCGGGAACAGCGCGTAGGACTGGAACATCAGATTGACCGGCCGCTTGTTGGGCGGGGTCCGGGCGATGTCCTTGCCATCGAGCAGTATGCGGCCGTCGGTTGGCGTCTCGAAGCCGGCCAGCATGCGCAGCAGCGTGGTCTTGCCGCAGCCGGAGGGTCCAAGCAGCGCGAAGAACTCGTTTTCGCGGATGTCGAGCGAGATGCCATCGACGGCGGTGACCCGGCCGAACTTCTTCGAAACGTTATCAATGGCCAGCAGCGTGCGCGGTTCGCTCATTGGCCGATGATCCCACGGTTGAGCCGCTGCGACAGGGTCAGCGCGGTGATGGATACCGCCATGACGATGGTCGCCAGCGCGTTGATCTCCGGCGTGATGCCGAAGCGGATCATGGCGTAGATCTGCATCGGCAGCGTCGTCGAGGCGCGGCCGGCACCGGCGGTGAAGAAGGCGATGATGAACTCGTCGACCGAGAGCGTTAAGGCAAGCAGAGCGCCGGCAATCACTGCCGGCGCGATGACCGGCAATGTCACACGCCGGAAGGTGGTCAGAGCCGCGGCGCCGAGGTCGGCGGAGGCCTCGACGATCGACCAGTCGAAACTCTTTAGCCTTGCGCGCACCACCGAGCAGACGAAGGCGAGGTTGAAGACGACATGGGCGAGGATGATGGTGTGCAGGCCCATGGTCAGGTTTAGCATGGAGAAGAACGACAGCAGAGCGATCGCCAGGACGATGTCGGGGATGATCATCGGTGCGAAGATCAGCGCCTCGAGACCCCTGCCGTATTGCCGGCGCATCTCGATGCCGATGGCCAGCAGCGTGCCGAGCAGCGTGGCGATGGCCGTGGAGACCAACGCCACGATCAGCGTGTTGAGCGCAGCGGAAAGGATTGCGGAATTGCCGGCCAGCGAGGCATACCATTTCAGCGAAAAGCCCGACCATGCCGTCGGCAATCCGCCTTCGTTGAAGGACAGCGCCACCAGCACGGCGATCGGGATGTAGAGGAAGGCGAAGACGAGGGTGAGGATCGTCCGCATGCCGAGCGTACGGGTGAAGGAATGGGTCATCGCCGGCCTCCGACAATTGGAGGGCAAGCGAACGACCAGAGTCCTTCTCCCTGTTCGCGGGTAGAAGCTACCGGCAGGCAGACGGGGGGCAGCGTTGAGCGTCGCAAAGGTTGACGCCGCCCCTCATCCGCCCCTTCGGGGCACCTTCTCCCGGTGAACGGGGAGAAGGCAAGAATTGCGCGGCGCTCAGCCATAGGCGTCACCCCTTGCCTCAGCCGCACGCCCCGCGGCGCGGTCGGCGGCGAGCGCCTGCGCCATAAGCACCAGAAGCATGATGGCGATCAGCGCCATCGCCAATGCCGCGCCAAACGGCCAGTCATTGGCGGTCAGGAACTGGTCGTAGACGAGGTTGCCGATCATCTGGAAGCGGCCGCCGCCAAGCAGCGCCGGGGTGACGAAATTGCCGATCGACAGCACAAAGACGAAGACAGCACCCGCAGCGATGCCGGGCACGGTCAGCGGCAGGATGACACGTCGGAAGGTGGTGGCAGCGGAGGCGCCGAGATCGCGTGAGGCCTCGGCCAGTTCCGGGTTGAGGCGTGACAGCGGCGCGTAGCAGGCGAGGATGACGAAGGGCAGATAGTTGTAGACGAGGCCTGCGATGACCGAGCCTTCGGTATAGAGCATCGAGGGCGGTTCGCCGGTGTAGCCGAACCAGCGCAAGAGCTGGGTGATCAGGCCTTCGCGGTTCAGCAGCACGATCCAGGCATAGGTGCGGATCAGGTAGTTGGACCAGAACGGCAGCACGGCGAAAAACAGGAACACCGGCTGCCACCGGCGCGGGGCGGCCGCGATCGCATAGGCGGCGGCATAGCCGATCACCACCGCGATCAGGGTCGCGGTGCCGGCGATACGCGCCGATTTGAGTAAGATGCCGGCATAGAGCGGGTCGAAGACCAACCCGAAATTTTCCAGCGTCAAAGTGTAGTCGATGCCGCCATAGACGCCGCGCCGGAAGAAGGCGAGCGCCAGCACCAGGGCGCATGGGATAACCATCAGCGCGGTCAGCCAGACCAGCGCCGGGGCCATCAGCAGAGAGGAACGAAGTCGGGTCTGGGACAATTTCTCGGGTACCGCTCAGGGCCGGCGGCAGAAGTGCTGCCGGCCGTGAAGTCTGCGCCGCTTACTGCGCGGCCTTGATCTCGCTGACGATCTTGGAATAGTCGCGCTGGGCTTCGCCGACGTCACGCAACTGCTCGAACTTGACGAGATCGGCCACCGGCATCGCCATGTTGGGGAATTTGGCCAGGAAGTCGGCCGGCAGGCTTTCCATCGCCGGCTTGTTCGGCACCTTGTAGTCGATGTTCTGCGCCGCCCAGGCGTGGTTCTTGGCGTCGAGCATGAAGTTGATGAACTTGAAGGCGTCGTCCTTGTGCTCGGACGCCTTCATCACCACCATCGTGTCGACCCACAGGTCCGAACCTTCTTTAGGGATGACGTATTTGATCTCCGGCTTGTCGGCGATGCCGTAATTGCACCAGCCGTCCCAGGCCTGCACCATCAGCGCCTCGCCGGAAACCAGCTTGGAATAGAAGGTGGTGTCGTCATAGGCGAGCAGGGTCTTCTTGGCGGAGATCAAGAGGTCCTTGACCTCGGCCATCTTGGCCGGGTCGGTCTCGTTGACCGAATAGCCCTTGTCGAGCTGCCCGGCGGCCAGCAGCCAGCGATCGGTCGCCAGCATGGTGGTCTTGCCCTTCATCTCGTCGGAAGGGGCGAGCAGGTCGCTCCAGCTCGTGGGCGCCGTCTTGACAAGGTCAGAGCGGTAGCAGAGGCCCGTCGTGCCCCAGGTGTAAGGCACGGAGAAAGCGTTGCCGGCATCGTGCGGCAGCTTGGTCGCTTCGGGATAGAGGTTGGCGAGGTTGGGGATCTTGGCATGGTCGATCGGCTCGGTCAGGCCAAGCTTGTTCAATACTTCGGCGAAGGGCGAGGAGACGAAGACCACGTCATAGCCCTTGCCGCCGGCGGCAATCAGCTTGCCCATGATCTCTTCATTGGTGGCGTGCACCACCACTTCGCCGGCAATGCCGGTGGCGGTCTTGAAAGCGGCCATGGCGTCGGGTGCCATGTACCCATCCCAGTTCGAAATAACGAGGTCGGCTGCGGCGGCCGGCCCCGAGAGCGTCAGGGCGAGACCGAGAGCGATTGAGGATGTATTGAGCGCACGGCGCCGCAGGCTGGTAGCGGTCATGGCAGTCTCCCATTCGGTTTGATCGTCGAAATCATTTGCCGGACCAAGGCCGGCGACGCGCGCGCCTGCCTCGATCCTGTTCCCTCGGTCTTTTCTCGCCGATTGTGCCGACAGTACTATTGCAGAAAAAAGTACGTCAATCCATAATCTGTCAACCGACGGAGGAATTTGGCCGATTGTCCCTGTTCCGGCGATCAGCCAGACCAATGCGCCACATTCGCATTCGAGAAAAGTCATGCAAGCCGTAGCCAGACGACCTCGCACCAACCATCTCGATCTGGCGCAGCGCATCCTGGATGTGGCGCGGCAGCGTGGCTTCGAGCCTGGCGCCCGCCTGCCCGAACAGCAGATCGCCTCGCTGTGCAATGTCTCGCGCACGCCCGTACGCGCCGCACTCGGCCTGCTCGCGGAACGGGGCGTGGTGCGCTGGGAGGCCGACAGCGGTTATCATCTGACGGTCGACCTCGCCGCCCAGCCCGCCATTGCCGCCGAGCTACCTAGTGCGGAGGAAGACGAGCTCGCCGAAGCCATCCTGCGCGACCGCTCGGCGCGACGGTTGGACCAGACGGTGACCATCGCGGGGCTGATGCGACGCTACGACGCTGATCGCAAGACGGTACTAAAAGCACTTAACAAACTGACCGACGAGAATCTTCTGGATCGTGCGCCTGGGCAATCCTGGTTGTTTCGCCGCGCGCCGGACGATCCGGAGGCGCAAGGCGAAAGCTACGAGTTCCGCCTGGTGCTGGAGCCGGCGGCCATCCTGACGCCAGGCTTTCGGCTGGACGGGGCGCGGGCAGCAATGTTGCGGCAAGGCATGGAAGCGCTTGCAGCGCTGCCGGACGAGACATTCGACACGCGCGAGTTCCAGCGGCTGGACATGGATTTTCATGGCATGATCGCCGAGGGCTGCGCCAACCGTTTTGTGTCGGATGCATTGGCCGATCATCTCCGCCTGCGCCGGCTGCCGGGCATCTATTCCGGCGTCAACGTGTTTCGGCTGCGGCAATCGTTGCGCGAACGCTCGGGCATACTCGACTATCTTGAAAGCCGGCAGTATGAGGTGGCTGCCGATCTGCTTCGCATCCACCTGCGGCTCTCCCGCAGCCAGCGACCGCAAGCAGCCAGCCGCGGAGCTCCCGCACTGTTCAGCATGATCAGCCGGCCGGATTGAAGAGGAATAATTGACGCGTAAAGCCAGCCCGACCATCGCGCTGTTTCCCGAAGCCAGTTTCGGCGCCGCGTTGAATTGCGTCGGTATCGCACAGGCATTGCGCGCACGGGGCGCTCGCCCCGTCTTCATCTGCCATGCCGGCTTCTCCGGCGTCTTTACCGACTATGGCTTCCAGGAATACCATCTGCCGACGGATGAGCCGCTGAGCGACAGCGACCGCCAGAGCTATTGGCAGGCCTTCGTGCGCCGGCACCTGCCGCATTTCCGGCTGAGCCCGATCGACCAGCTCGAGACCTATGTCGCGCCGACCTGGCAAGCGATCGTCGACACCGCCGTCAACGCCGAGGCGCCGCTGCGCCAATTGCTGGCGCGGCTGAAGCCGGATGTGGTGGTGCTCGACAACGTCATCATGTTCCCGGCGATCGCCGCCGCCGGCTGCCCGTGGGTGCGCGTCGTCTCCTGTGCCGAGACGGAACTGCCGGATGCCGAGGTGCCGCCCTATCTCTCGGGGATGGGTGCCGACGACCCGCAACGTGCGGCGTTCGAAGCGCGCTATCTCGCGGCCTCCGCACCCGCGCATGAGCGCTTCAACCGTTTTCGCGCGGATGCCGGCCTGGCGCCGTTGCCCAAGGGCCTGTTCCTCGAGACATCACCCGACCTCAATCTGCTGCTGACGCCAGCGATCGTACGGCGTGAGCGGGCCGAGCCGCTCGACCCCAAACGCTTCGTTTATCTCGAAGGCTGCGTGCGCTCGGAAGGGCCGTTCGAGGTGCCGGTGTTTCCGCGCAATGGCGGGCCGCTGGTCTATGTCAGCTTCGGCAGTCTCGGCGCGATGGATGTCGGGCTGATCGAACGCATGCTCGCCGTCTTCGACCGGCTGCCGGCGCGCTTCATCGTCAATGCCGGCGGCCTGCGCGACGCCTACCGCGCGGTGCCGGACAATGTCTATCTCGACGCCTGGTTTCCGCAGCCTTCGGTGGTGGCGAAGTCGGACCTGTTTATTCATCACGGAGGAAACAACAGTTTTTGCGAGGCGCTGCGCTTCGGCGTGCCGTCGCTGATCATGCCCTATTGCTGGGACGGACATGACAATGCGCAACGCGCGGGAGAGACGGGCGTGGGCGACCATATCGGCCGCGACGCCTGGACCGAAGGGGGATTGGAGAGAGCCATTCTCGGCCTGCTGGCCGACGATGCGATGCGCGCCCGCCTCAGGGACAATGCTGCCAAGATGGCGCTGACCCCTGGAACGGATGTGGCCGCGCAAGCCATACTCTCTCTCATAGGTACGTGAACCAAAATGCAGGACAAAAATACCAACACCGCTCTCTTCACCGGCAACGATCCCAAGGCCTGGCTCGCCCAGCACGGCATAACGGAGGTCGAGTGCCTGGTGCCCGACATGAATGGCGTGCTGCGCGGCAAGGCGCTGCCGACGGTGAAATTCCTCAAGGCGCTGGAAGACCGCGCGCTCTACCTGCCGAGCAGCGCTTTCCTGGTCAGCATCGATGGCCGCTACTCCGGTTCCATCGACGAAGGCTTTGCCTATCAAGACCCGGATATGCGCATGGTGCCTGATATGTCGACGCTGTGCCTGGCGCCGGGCGGTGGCGCTGGCAAAGCCTATGTCTTCGCCGACGCCTTCCACATGGAAGGCAAGCCCTGGATGGCCTCGCCACGACATGTGCTGCGCGCCGTGCTCGATCTCTACCGAAAGCGCGGTTGGCGCGCGGTGGTGGCGCCGGAAGTCGAATTCTATCTGACCGCGCCCAATCCGAATCCCGACCAGCCGCTGACGGCACCGGTTGGCGCCAATGGCCGCGCCGAGGGCTCGCAGCATCCCTATGACATGGTGGCGCTGGAAGAATTCGAGCCGGTGATAAGGCGCGTCTATGATTATGCCGCAGCCGCCGGCCTGCCGCTCGACACGCTGATCCATGAATCGGGCACCGCGCAGCTGGAGATCAATCTGCTGCACGGCGACGCGGTGCCACTCGCCGACCAGGTGCTGCTGTTCAAGCGGCTGACTCGCCAGGCGGCGCAGCAGAGCGGCATGCACGCCACCTTCATGGCCAAGCCGATCGCCGCGCAGGCCGGCAGCTCGATGCATCTGCACATGTCTGTCGTCGATGAAACGACAGGCGCCGCGCTGTTTGCCGACAGAGATGATGCAGACACCGAAATGTTCGGCCATTTCATCGGCGGCCTGCAGAAATATGTGCCCGAGATCATGCCGCTGTTCGCACCCAACGTGAACTCGTTCCGCCGCATCCGGCCGAACCACAGCGCGCCGGCCAACATCGAATGGTCGCATGACAACCGCTCCTGCGGCCTGCGCGTGCCGGCAGGTGGCCGCGCCGCCCGGCGGGTAGAGAACCGCTTGCCGGGTGCGGATTGCAATCCCTATCTGGCGATCGCCGGTTCGCTGCTTGCCGGCTATCTCGGCGTCGAGCAGAAGCTGGCGCGCTCGGCTGAGGCCTCGGGCAATGCCTACAGGATCAAAAGCACGCTGCCGAAAACGATGGAGGAGGCGCTTGATCGTTTCACTGCTTGCGAGCCGGTGCGGGCATTGCTCGGCGAGGATTTTTTCCAGACCTATCTGCGCGTCAAGAGCGTCGAACTCGACCTGTTCCAGAGCGTGGTGACGAGCTGGGAACGCGACCATTTGCTGCTGAAGGTGTGATCATGTCCTCCGGCTCAACGGGTTTCAATTCGAGCCTCGATATCGGCAATTCCTATTATGTCGCCACCGCCAATCCGGCGCCGGACCATCCGGCGCTGGTGGGAGATGTCGGCGCCGATCTGGTGGTGGTCGGTGGCGGCTGCACCGGCCTGTCGGCCGCCCTTCATGCCGCCGAGCGCGGCCTGAAGGTGGTGCTGCTCGAAGGCGGCAAGATCGGCTGGGGCGCGTCGGGCCGCAATGGCGGCCAGATGATCCCCGGCCTGCGCAAAGGCGCCAAGGGGCTGGTCAAGCTCTACGGCCCCGAGCGGGCGAAGGCGCTGTTCGACCTCGCCTTCGAGGCGCGGGGCCTGGTGCTCGACATCATCGAGCGCCACGCCATCGACTGCGATCTGCGGCTGACCGGCCATCTCGTCGGTGCCGTTAATGGCTCCGACCTCAGGGATCTCGAAGACGAGGCCAAATGCCTCGAGAGCGTGATGAAGTTCCGCGACGTCGAGATCCTGTCGGCGGCGCAGGCACGCGGCAAGGTGGACACGCCCTATCATGGCGCGATGTATGAGTCGCTCGGCGGCCATATGCATCCGCTGAACTACACGCTCGGCCTTGCCCGTGCCGCCGTGGCGGCCGGTGTCGTCATCCATGAAAATTCCGTCGCGGTAAAGCTGGAGCGCGAGCCTTCGATCCGGGTCTCGACGGCGCAGGGGTCGGTAAGGGCCAAACATGTCGTGCTGGCCGGCGACGCGCTGCTGCATGGGCTGGAGCCGCGCGTCAACAGCCGCATCATGCCGGTAGGCAACTATATCGTCGCCACCGAGCCGCTGGAGGGCAAGCGCAATGTGATCCCGGCCAATGTGGCGGTGTCCGATACACGCTTCGTCGTCAACTACTACCGCATGTCGGCGGACGGTCGGCTGCTATTCGGCGGCGGCGAGCGCTACACGCCATCGCCGCCGGCCGACATCGCCGGTTTCGTGCGGCCGCACATGGAGGCCACCTTCCCGCAACTGAAGGGCTGCCGCATCGATCATGCCTGGGGCGGTCTGGTGTCGGTGACCACGTCGCGGCTGCCGCATGTCGGGCACTATGGCGAGGTCTATTTCGCGCATGGCTATTCCGGCAAGGGCGTCATCCTGTCAACGCTGTCGGGCAAGCTCTTGGCCGAAGCGATTACGGGCGACGCCTCGCGGCTGGACCTGTTCTCGACGCTGACGCCGATGCCGTTCCCGGGCGGTACGGCGCTGCGGGGCCCGCTCTATGTGCTGGGGATGTTGTGGTACGCCATGCGCGACCGCATCAAGCATTGAAGGCTGCGGCCGGCGGGCGCGAAATCATTGGAGGCGATTGCATGCGTGATTTTCAGTCCCCCGGACGCTCGCCAGTTCGCGCGACAGAAGCGATGGCGGCGACATCGCATCCGCTGGCGACGCTGGCCGCCATCGACATGCTGCGCTCCGGCGGCAATGCCATGGATGCCGCTGTGTGCGCTGCGGCGGTGCAAGGCGTCGTCGAGCCGCAATCGACCGGCATCGGCGGCGACTGTTTTGTGCTCTACAGTCCCAAAGGCGAGGGCGATGTTCTCGCTTTCAACGGCTCGGGGCGTTCGCCCGCTGCGGCAACCGCCGAATGGTATCTGGAGCGGGGGCATTGCGAACTGCCTGCGGCCGGACCGCATGCCGTCACCATACCAGGCGCCATCGATGCATGGTGCCGGCTACTCGAGGACCACGGAAAAAAGGGCATCGACGCCGCGCTGGCGCCAGCCATTCGCTATGCCGAACAAGGCTATGTCGTTCATGATCGCGTCGCCTTCGACTGGGCCGACGAGGTCGCCCTGCTCTCAGCCGATGAACATGCCGCGCGCATATTCCTGCCCGAGGGAAGGGCGCCGCAAGCCGGCGATGTGCATCGGCAGCCGCACTTGGCGGACACCTTGCGCATCATCGCCAACCGAGGCCGTGCAGGGTTTTATGAAGGTGAAGTCGCGGACGATCTGGTGGAACGTCTTCGCGCGCTGGGCGGGCTGCATGCATTGGAGGATTTCGCCGAGACCCAAGGCGACTACGTCACGTCGGTGAATACGTCCTATCGCGGCTACGATATCCATCAGATGCCACCGAACAATCAGGGCATGACGGCGCTGATCATGCTGAATGTGCTTTCGGGCTTCAGCCTTGGTTCGTTGGAGCCGAACAGTGCCCAGCGGCTGCATCTCGAGATCGAAGCCGGCCGGCTTGCCTACCAGGACCGCGATACTTTCATCGGCGACCAGGATTTCGTCCAGGTCCCCGTCGAACAACTGCTGTCGGCAGCTTATGCGGAGCGGCTGCGCGCCGCCATCGATCCGGCCCTCGCCATGACGCATCTGCCGCGGCTTGAGCTGCCGCGCAGCGACACCGTCTATATCTCCGTGGTCGACCGCGACCGCAATGCAGTCAGCTTCATCAACTCGACCTTCGGTTCCTTCGGCAGCGGCGTCGTCGGTCCCAAGACAGGCGTCGTGCTGCAGAATCGCGGCAGCAGTTTTCGCCTCACGGAAGGCCATCCAAATCGTATCGCGCCGCGAAAGCGACCGATGCACACCATCATGCCTGGCATGGCGACGCGAGGGGGTAAGGTGGTGATGCCGTTCGGGGTGATGGGCGGCGGCTACCAGCCGTTCGGCCATGTCCATCTGTTGACCAACATGATCGATTTCGGGATGGACCCGCAGCAGGCACTGGATGCGCCACGGGTGTTCTACAAGGACAATGCCGTGCTGGCCGAGCGCGGGATTCCGGCTGAGGCGATCGCCGGCCTGCGTCAGAGCGGTCATCAGGTTTCGATCGCCGAGGAGCCGCATGGCGGCGGCCAGCTGGTGCTGATCGATTGGGAAAAGGGCACGCTCACCGGTGCCTCCGATCCTCGCAAGGACGGTTGTGCGCTGGGCTACTGATCTGCGTTGCTGGAATGCGCATTCAGAACCAGATCAGCCAGACAAGCTGCAGGGTTACCAGTGCAATGGCGTCCCAGAAGATGAGTTCGCCTGTCGAGAACCAGCGCCGCGACCGGTTGAAGCTGTAGAACAGCCACCAGACCAAGGCTGCGGCGGCCAGCGGCACCAAAGCGAGCAGCGTGCTCACGGCAGCCGCGCTCCCGACACAGCATCGAATGTGTGCAGCGCTGCCGGCGGAAAGCGTAGATAAAGCGGCTGGCCGGGATCGAAAGCGCGATCGTCATTCACAGTCCTGACGATTAGCGCGTTGGCCTCGCTATTGGCGAAGATCAGCACGTCCGGCTCGACCGGTTCGACGACGTCGACGGCAAACAGGATGGCGTCGCCGGCAGTCGCGTCGACAAGCTGGATCTGCTCCGGGCGAATGCCGAGCACGATGGGACCATCAGGCTTTCCCGGAAGCGGGCAAGTGAAACCGCTGGCGTGGAAGACGCCGGCGCGGACATCGCCATCGAACGTGTTCATCGCTGGACGGCCGATGAATTCGGCGATGAAGCGATTGGCAGGCCGCCGATAGATCTCGCGCGGGTCGTCGTACTGGATCAGTGCGCCTTCGCGCAACACCGCGACCCTGGTCGCCAGCGTCATCGCCTCTTCCTGGTCGTGGGTGACGAAGACGAAGGTCTTTTTCAGCTCGCGATGCAGACGCTTCAGCTCGGTGCGCATGTGGAGCCGCAACAAGGCGTCGAGATTGGACAGCGGCTCGTCCATCAGACAGAGGCTCGGCTGCCAGACGAGTGCGCGGGCCACAGCCACGCGCTGCGCCTGGCCGCCCGACAATTGCGAAGGGCGGCGGTCGAGGTAACGGGTGATCTCAAGCAGCTCGGCCATGGCGCGGACGCAGCGGTCAAGCTCGGCGGCCGGCATCTTTCGGATGCGCAAGGGATAGGCGATGTTCTCGTAGACGCTCTTATGGCTGTAGAGCGCATAGTTCTGGAACACCATGCCCATGCCGCGCAGGCGCGGCGGCAGGTCGGTGACATCGAGGCCCTCGACCATGATGCGCCCGGCGGTGGGACGTTCAAGGCCGGCAAGCAGCCGGCAGGCTGTCGTCTTGCCGGAACCAGAGGGCCCGAGCAGAACCAGGAATTCGCCGGGCTCGAAAGCAAGATCGAGCACCTGCAGCGCCACCGTCCCGTCCGGGAATGCCTTGGTGACGCCGTCGAAAACAATTGCCATGCAAGGATCCCTTCAACCCTTGACCGCGCCGAAGGTGAGGCCGCGGACGAGCTGTTTCTGGACAAGGAACGTGAAAAGCACGATCGGCAGCGTTGCCACGATCGCGACTGCCGCGACCTGTCCCCAGAGCGTGCCATGCGGCGTCACCAGCCCCGGTATGCCGACGGTCAGCGGCCGCCCGTCGAAAGCGACGAGGATGAAGGCATAGAGGAACTCGTTCCACGACAGGATGAAGCAGAGCACCGCTGTGGCGCCGATGCCGGGTGCGGCCAGCGGCGCGACGACGAAGAAGAATGCGCCGAGCCGCGAGCGGCCGTCCATCATCGCGGCCTCGTCGATCTCCCTGGGGATTTCGGCGAAGAAGCCGCGCATCATCCAGACGACGAGCGACAGGTTGAAGGAGGTGTGGGCGATCACAACGGCGTAGATGGTGTCGATCAGGCCCAGCGAGGTGAAGAACAGGAACAGCGGCACGGCGATTGAGATCGGCGGCGCCATGCGCGTGGTCAGGAAGAAGAAGAACAGGTCTTCCTTGCCGGGAAAATCCGAGCGGGCAAAGCCATAGGCCGCTGGCGCGCCGATGACGATGCAGAGTATGGTCGACGACACCGAGATCAGCACCGAATTGATCGCCAGCGGCCAGTATCCCTTGTCGATGAAGACGGCGGGATAGTTGGCAAGCGTCGGCGAAAAAATCCATTTCGGCACAGAAGACAGAAGATCGACGCGGTTCTTGAACGACGCCAGCACCATCCAGACATAAGGCGTCAGCGCCACCACGACGGCGACGAGCAACACCGCCCAGGCAAAGCTTTTCCAGGCGCGGTTGGTGGACTGATCGATCATCGCAGCGCCCTCAAAACGCCCCCACCTGCTTGCGGCTCGACCAGTAGACGGCCTTGTAGAAGACCGAGCACAGGATCAGCACGACGAGATAGATCATGAAGGCGACCGCGGCGCCGTAGCCGAGGTCCCAGTTACGGAAATTGACGCGGTAGGCGTAGATCGAGACCAGCTCGGTCAGCGTTCCCGGTCCGCCGCCGGTCATCAGGAAAACCTTGTCGAACTCCTTGAAGGCGTCGATGCCGCGCAGCAGCAGCACGAGCGCGATGACCGGCCGCAGCAGCGGCAGCATGACGTTTCGGAAAATCTGGAACGGTTTGGCGCCATCCATCATCGCCGCCTCGAACGGCGCGCGCGGCAGGCTCATCATCCCGGCGAGCATGATCAGGGTGACGAAAGGCGTCCACTGCCAGACATCGATGGCGACGATGGTCGGAAACACCAGGTCGGGTGCCGAAAGCACCGCCGAATTCTGCGCCAGCAGGCCGACCTTGCGCATGTAGAAGGTGAGCATGCCGAAATCGCCCTGCAACAGCAGCCGCCAGATCAGCCCGACGGCGACCGGCGCGATCATCATCGGGATGAGCAGCAGTGTGGTGAGAAGCCGCTGGCTGGCGACGAAGCGGAAGATCAGGAAGGCCAGCGCAAAGCCGAGCAGGAATTCCAGGCCGACGGCGATGATGACGAATTTCAGCGTCAGCAGGAACGATGCCCAGAAGAATGGGTCGTTGCGCATCAGCTTGCGGAAATTGTCGAAACCGACGAAGGCGCCGGCATGGCTGGCGTCGGCGAAGCTGAGGTCGGTCAGCGCGGTGTAGACCATGTAGTAGAACGGGCCGACCAGGAAGACGACGACGAGCAGCGTCGCCGGCAGCATCAAGAGCGGCCCCACCCCACGGTCGAGAAGCGGCATTCCGCGCGGCGATGGAGTGCGGTTCGTCACGGGCGTTTCCTGCGGACAAGAACGGCTACCCGCTTGTGCGGGTAGCCTCTGCGCGACATCTCAAGGCCTATCGTGCCGGATAGGTCATGGGTGCGCAAGAACCGAGCAGTGTCGAGATGTCGGTGGCGGCGGTGTCGAGGGCGGCCTGCGCCTCCTTTTCGCCGGCGAGGTAGGATGACAGTTCGCGCACTAGTATGTCGGTCATCTCGGCCGATTGCGGCAGCGTCGCCTTCGGCACCGCATGCTCGTTGGCCTCCATCGAAGCCTTGGCATAGGGCAGCTTCTGCACCTCGGCGGAGGCATAGACATCCGGCCGACCTGAAGCGCCGCCATTGAGATGCTGTTCGAGCTGACGGTCATAGCCCATCATCCACTGGACGAAGAGGAAGGCGGCCTGCTGGTTCTTCGAATAGACCGGGATGAGATAGGTCCAGCCCTCGACCTGGCCGATCTTCCCGCCGTCGCCTTGCGGCACGAGATCGAAGCCAACCTTGCCGACCACGGTGGAGGCCGTGGTGTCGACCGACACGGCATAGGTTGCGTCGTTCCACATGATCAGCTCGGCGACCTTGGCTTGCTGCATCAGCGCCATGACATCATCCCAGAAATAGTTGAGGCTGTCCGGCGGCGAGAATTGCAGCAGGCTCTTGTAATATTCGAGCGAGGCGACGGCCTTGGGGCTGTTGACGATGACCGGGCCGCAGGCCGAGCCGCTCTTCACGTCGAGCACGTCGCCGCCGAAGGAATAAAGGAAATTGAGCCACTCATACCACAGTGCCTCATGGCGCTTGCCCTGCAGGGCGGTGCCGTAAAAACCCTGGTCGGGGCGATAGAACCATTCGGCGATATCGCGGTATTGCTTCCAGTCCTTGGCGGGAGCGAGGCCGTAGCCATACTTGGCCTTGAAGCCTGCCTGCTCCTTGGGATCGGCGAGCAGGTCCGAGCGATACCACATGAACATGTTGAGCACTGTGAAGGGGAAGCCGTACTCCTTGCCGTCATACCAGGAGATTTCGTGCCAGGCGGTCTGGTAGAGCTGCTTCTCCGGCTCGAAGCTCGGATCGCGCAAAGCCGGGTCGGCCATCATCTTGGCGATTTCGACCAGATGGTTGTTGGTGGCGAACTTGCCGAGTTCGCGATGCGGCTGGATGATGACGTCGTAGCGGCCGCGGTGCGAGTTGAGATCGAGCTGCACCTTGTTGACGGCTTCCGAGTGCTCGTACATCTCGACTTCGACATGGATGCCGGTCTGTTTTTCAAACTCCGGCGCCATCTTCTTCAGCGCTTCGAGCGGCGGCAGCGCCTCGCCGACCATGCGGATGGTCTGGCCGCTATAGGGTTTCGACGCCTCTTTCAGATCCCACGCGTCCGCTTGTGTCACTTGCCACGTCAGGGGCCACACAAATACGACTGCGACGAGCAGTCTGGACGCGGTACGTCTCAGCGGCTTGAGCATTCTTCCCTCTCCCTAGAAGTCGTGCCTGGCGGGCCGGCGCCCGTTTTGTCATAAAATGTGTGGTACTGCAAATCAAAATGTGGCATCTTGCAACAAATGGTTGGGAGGTGTTAACAGACCGGCAGCAAACCGGCTTTCCCGACCAGGCGAGGGACCTTTCGGATGGACTTCATCTTCATGCTGACGCGCAACGATCGCACGGTCGAGGACTGTCTCGACCTGGTCGATTTGATTGAGCCGGTCGGCCTGAAGCATGTCGGCTTCAAGGATATTGGCGTCGCGCCGGATGTGCTGCGCAAGCTCGCTGTCGCCATTGGCCGGACAGGCGCCACCACTTACATGGAAGTTGTCTCGACGACGGCTGAGGCCTGCCTTAATTCCGCGCGCATCGCCAGGGATCTCGGCATCCAGCGCCTGCTCGGTGGTACCCAGGTCGACGAGATCATGGCGTTGCTGGAGGGGAGCGGCACCGAATACTACCCTTTTCCCGGGCGGCCGGTCGGCCATCCGACCAAGCTCGGCGGTTCGGCCGAGGATGTCGAGGCCGACTGCCGGGCCTTCGCCGAGAAGGGTTGTGCGGGATGCGACATCCTCGCCTATCGCGCCACCGAGGCCGACCCGGCCGAACTGGTGCGCGCAGCCCGGCGCGGGCTTGGTCCGTCGCGGCATCTGATCGTCGCCGGCGCTGTGGCATCAGCCGATCGGATCAAGGCAATCAAGCTGGCCGGCGCCAACGCTTTTACCATTGGCACAGCGGTTTTCGATGGCTCCTATTCGCCGACGAAAGGTTCTATCCTCTCGCAACTGCGGGATGTCCTCGCGGATTGCGAGCGTGTCTAATGCCAGTCATCGGCATCGATCTCGGCACACAAAGCCTGAAGGCGATCGTTGTCGATGACGAATTGCGGCTGCGTGGCGAGGCCGCTGTGTTGTACCAGCCGGCCTTCCCGGCGCCCGGCTGGGCCGAACAGAACCCGGCGCTGTGGCTGGCGGCGCTCAAGCCGGCCATTGCCGGCGCGCTCGACAAGGCTGGGCTTGCGCCGTCCGACATCAAGGGTATTGCCATTGCCGGCCAGCTCGACGGCTGCGTCGCGGTCGATCGCAATGGTGAGGCGCTGGCTCCGTGCATCATCTGGATGGACCGGCGGGCGGCAGGAGAGATCGCCGGCATCGACCCGGACTTCATCCGTGAGCGCACCGGTCTCGTTCTGGACGCCACCCATATGGCGGCGAAAATCCGCTGGGCCGCGCGCAACCTGCCCGAAGCGCGCCGAGTGGCGCTCTGGCATCAACCGGTATCATTCGTGGTCGCAGCGCTGTGCGGTCGTGCCGTCATCGATCACGCGCTGGCCTCGACGACCATGCTCTATGGGCTGAAGGAGCACAATTATGCCGGCGATCTGCTGGCGGCCTTCGACATCGATGCAGATAAATTGCCCGGCATCGACGATGCATCTGAGATCGCCGGCGCCTTGACCCACGCCGGCGCCGAGCTCACCGGTCTGCCTGTGGGCACGCCGCTGGCGGTCGGCACCGGCGATGATTTTTCGGCCGCCATAGGCGCCGGGGTTGTCGTGCCCGGTGTCGTCGCCTGCAATCTCGGCACGGCCGAAGTGGTCGGCGCGGTGTCCGGCACGCTTCGCCTCGACCCCGGCGGCCTGGTCGAGACCCATGGCTTTCTCGGCGACGGCTATTTCATCTCCAATCCCGGATGGCTCTCGGGCGGCGCGGTGACGTGGTTTCTAACAACCTTCGGCGTCGATTCGCCGGCGGCGATGTCGGAACTGGCGGCGACGGTGGTTGCCGGCAGCGACGATTTGCTGTTCCTGCCGGCCTTGTCCGGTGCCATGGCGCCGCGCTGGATCGCCGAAGCGCGTGCCGCTTTCTACGGCCTGACATCCTTCCACGGCAAAGCGGCCTGCGCTCGCGCAGTGCTGGAAGGCTGCGCCTTCGCCATGCGCGACGTTGTCGACCGGCTGGACGAGCTCGGCATAACAACCGGGCGCATCCGGCTCTCAGGCGGTGGCGCGCGCAGCCGGGTGTGGGGGCAAATCCGGGCCGATGTCAGCGGCAGGCCGGTCGAGATCGCGGGTGCGGCCGATGCCTCGCCGATCGGTGCGGCAATCCTTGCCGCCGCGGCCGTCGGCCTTACCTCCTCAGTGCAGCAGGCGGCTGAAAGGCTGGCCGGCCACGTCGAGACGATCGACCCTGATCCTTCCGCCAAGGCCGCCTACGACAGAAGTTACCGCCGGTATCGCACCTTGTTCGATGCCCTGACCCCGCTTCATGCTGACTGACCGGACTGCATCCTATGTCCAGACAAATGCTCGATCGCCTTATTGCCGGCACGCTGCCTGACCCGGATAGCCAGGGAATGCTGTCGGTCCCGCTGAAGACCATCGTCATAGGGCGCGGTCTCGGCGACGAGGCCGATGCGCTGGTCAAGCCGCTGCCGCTCGGCCGCAGGCTCGCCGTTGTCATGGATCCCGACACAAGGCTGGCTCTCGGCGAGAGAGTGTCGATTGCGCTGCGCGGCTCGATCGATGTCGACAAGATCATCCTGCCGCGCAGTCCGCATCCCGACATGGACGCCGTGCGATCGGTGATCGCCCGCACGAAAGACGCCAGCGGTCTGGTCGCGGTCGGATCGGGCTCGATCAATGACATCACCAAATATGCCGCCCATCTGACCCAAAAGCCCTATGCGGTGTTCGGCACCGCGCCGTCGATGAACGGCTACACCTCGGTGTCGGCGGCAATCACAGAGGACGGCCTGAAGAAATCGCTGACGGCGAGCCTGCCGGTCGGTGTCTTCCTCGATCTCGATGTCATGGCGCGAGCGCCGCACCGGCTGATCGCTGCCGGCTTCGGCGATTCGATGGCGCGGCCGACCGCGCAGACCGATTGGCTGATGGCGCATCTGTTGCTCGGCACGCCCTACCGGGAGGCGCCGTTCATGCTTCTGGCCGAGGACGAGGAGGCGCTTATCGCCAAAGCCGGCGAACTCGGGACCGGCGACCTTGAGGCGATGGAAGTGCTGGTGCGCACGCTGGTCATGTCGGGCCTTGGCATGACTTTGTGCGGCGGCTCCTATCCGGCCAGTCAGGGCGAACATCTCATCGCCCACTATATCGACATGCGGGGCCAGGGATTGCCCGAGGCGCATCACGGCGAGCACATAGCGGTGACGACGTTGACGATGGCGCGGCTGCAGGAACGCGTGCTGGCGCTGCGGGAGCTGCAGCTCGCGCCGTCCGCCGATACGCCAGACCGCTTCATCGAGATCTTCGGCGAAACGCTCGGACGTTCCTGCTGGGCGGCATTCAAGCCCAAGCTGCTGGACCGCGAACGGGCGGACGCTGTCAACACCATGCTGGCCAGGCAGTGGCGCTCGCATCGCGAAAGGCTGCTGCGGGTGGCACGCCCGGCGCGCGAGATCGCGGCAGCACTGCGTGCCGCCGGCGCCCCAACCACGCCGCAAGAGGTCGCCATACCGGCTGGCTTCTACGACGAGGCGGTCGCCAATGCGCGGCTGATCCGCGACAGGTTCACCATGCTCGACGTCGCTGCTGCCTCGCTCGAAACGGTTGCGGCGGGAGCCTGAGCGGGTGCTGCGTCCGCTCACCGACTTCACCGCGCCGGACCGGCGCAACATCGCTGTCGTGCTGACCGACATAGACGACACCTTGACCGACAAGGGTCGGTTGCCGGCAAAAGCCTATGCGGCGCTCGAGCGGCTGAAGCAGGCCGGCTTCATTGTCGCGCCGGTTACCGGCCGCCCTGCCGGCTGGTGCGACCTGATCGCCCGGCAATGGCCGGTGGACGGCGTGATCGGCGAGAACGGCGCCTTCTATTTCCGCTACGACGACGCCAAAAAGCGGATTGTTCGCCACTACGCCAAGAGCGCTGCCGAACGGCAGGCCGATGCCGCGCGCCTCAAGGAGATCGAGCAAACCGTTCTGCGCGAAGTTCCGGGTGCGGCGGTCGCGGCCGACCAGGCCTATCGCGAGGCCGATCTGGCGATCGATTTTTGCGAGGACGTGGCGCCGCTGCCCAAATCTGAAGTGCTGAAGATCGTCGCTATCTTTCAGCGCTATGGAGCGGCGGCGAAAATCTCGTCCATCCATGTCAATGGCTGGTTCGGCAAATACGACAAACTGTCAACAAGCCGGCTATTCTTGCGCGACTGTTTTGGTATAGACATAGACCACGACAAGGACAGCATTGTCTTCGTCGGCGATAGTCCAAACGATGCGCCAATGTTCGGCTTCTTCCCCAACAGCGTCGGTGTCGCTAATGTGCTGGACTTCGCCGGCGAACTTCCGGCATCTCCTGCCTTCGTCACAAGCGGGCGCGGCGCGCAAGGGTTTGCCGAGCTTGCCGACGCACTGATTGCTGCAAAGGGAATGGAATAATCATGGATCAGGGCCGACTGACGAAGAAGGAGCGGCACGCGCTTATCCTTTCGGAAGTGCGCCGGTCGGCGTCCATCCGCATCTCCAAACTTGCACGGCGCATCGGCGTCGCCGGCGAGACCATCCGCCGCGATCTCATCGAACTCGGCGATGCCGGGCTGATCAACCGCACTTATGGCGGTGCGACGATCTCGCTGGTGACATCAGAGCCGGTGATTTCGGAGCGCGGCCTGACCCTGGTCGAGGAGCGCGCCCGCATCGGCCGCGGCGCAGCGGGCCTGGTCCAGAAGGGCCAGATCGTGATGATCGATGGCGGTTCGACCACTTATGAGGTGGCGCGCAACCTTTCGCAGCTGAAGCGCGACCTGACTATCATTACCAATTCCACCGGCGTGGCCTCGGTGGCGGGCGCCAATCCGACCTTTCGGGTGCTGCTCTGCCCCGGGACCTATGATAGCCGGGAAGGCAGCGTGTTGGGCGAAGACACCGTCGAGTTCCTGCGCCGCTACAATGCCGACGTCGCCATTATCGGCGCATCGGGGATAAGCGCCGATGGTCCGAGCGACATGATCTCGGGCGCCGCGGCCGTTAAACGCGCAATGATATCGCGTTCACTGTCGACGGTGCTGGTGGTGACACACGACAAGTTTGGCCGCAGCAGTCTCGAACGCATCTGCGGGCTCGATGACATTGCCGATATCGTCACCGACAGCGAACCAAAGGCCGACCTGCGCACTGCTGCCGAACAGGCGGGCACGGAGCTGCATGTGTTTGCCGCCGGCTGATCAGCAACTGCCTATCCGGGGGCATCCCGGTTGGTCAGCGCGATGTGGCAGCAGCCGGAGCCGTGGCCCGGCGTCCAGGTGACATTGTCGAAGCGCACGCCCGTTGCCTCGAACAGACCACGGTCGAAAGCGCCGGCGATGCGGCAGAGCGTGGCGAGTTTTTCATCACCGACACCGGCCTCGACCCAGGCGTCCTTCAGCGGACAACGCTTCACCTTGAAAGCGATGTGGTCCGGCCCGCGCTCGACATCCGTCGGATACATCAGGCCGCCATCCGGGCTGACGGCCAAAAATGCCTCGCCGATGGCCGGCGCGTCGTTAGGTCCGAAACGGGCGAAGGCGGCCGCCGCCACCTCCTTGCCGCGCTGCTCGATGGTGCGGATCATGATCGCCTCGGCCTTTTCCGCGCCGAGTTCGCGGGTCAGCTCGTCGAGAAACAGACGGTAGAGATCGGCGCGGTTGCGGAAGGCGGAATCGAGTTCGCGCGAGAGTTTTTCGGCTCTGGCTTCTGGTTCGGTCATGGTACCTGCCTGCTACTTTTGTTCAATCTTGGCGCCGCCGCAACCAGCGCCTTGCCGATTGCCGATTGCGGCGCGTCGATTACGTTGCGGGCGTCGCCGCTCTCGGCGATCCGCCCGGCGTCGAGAAGAACGACGCGGTGGGCGATGGCCCGCACCACGCCGAGGTCATGGGAAATAAAGAGATAGGCGATCCGTTCCCTGACCTGCAGGTCGAGCAGCAGCTCGAGGATCTGTCCGCGCACCGAAACGTCGAGCGCCGACACCGCTTCGTCGAGCACGATCAGCGACGGTTTGGTCGCGATGGCTCGGGCGATGGCGACGCGCTGGCGCTGGCCGCCGGAGATTTCGTGAATGGCGCGCGAGGCGAGATCGGCTGCCAGCCCGACGCGCTCCAGCAAGGCAGCAATGCGGGCCGGCCTCTCGGCGCGGGAAGCGATGGCATGGATGCGCAAGGGATCGTCAAGCACGCGAGCCACCGTGGCGCGCGGGTTGAACGCGGCGAGCGGATCCTGGAAAACCATTTGCAGGCGCGCGCGCTTGGTGCGCAGGGCCGCACCCTTCAAGAGCAGAAAGTCATCGCCTTCGAACTGGACGGTGCCGGCGTCGGGCTCGATCAACCTAAGCACCAGCCGCGCGATCGTCGACTTGCCGCTGCCGGAGGGCCCGGCCAGCGCCAGCGTCTCGCCGGGTTCGATGGCGAAGGAGACACCGTCGACGGCCGCGATGGCCTTGCCGCCACGACGGTATCGCTTGGTAAGACCGGAGACGGTGAGCAAGTTCATGCCGGCGCCCGTCGTAGCAGCGGATCGGCGTCGAGGCCGAGATGGGCGTCGAGCAGCGTTCGCGTATAGGCATGGCGCGGGGCGTTTATGATTTGCTCCGTCGGGCCGAGTTCGATCAGTTCGGCGTTCCGGAATACAGCGATACGCTCTGCGAGTTCGGCGGCCAGCGCGATGTCGTGGCTGATGAACAGCAGCGTCATGCCGTCCTCCGCCACCAGTTGCCGAATGAGGCTGACGATTTCCGCTTGCACAATGGTGTCCAGCGCGCTGGTCGCCTCGTCGGCGATCAGCAGTTTCGGACCGGCTGCAATGGCCGCGGCAATTGCAACGCGCTGCTTCTGGCCGCCGGAGAGCTGGTGCGGGAAAGCGCGCATGGCGGTTTGTGGATCGGGCAGCCGGACACGTTCGAGCAGGGTTTTGGCTTTGGCGTAAGCTTGTGGCAAGTCGAGGCCGAGGTGGGTGCAGGCGACTTCGGCGATCTGTTTGCCGACGGTCATGACGGGGTCGAGGCTGGCGGAGGGGTCCTGGAAAACGAAACCAATGTCGCGGCCGGGAAGGGGGAGCGTGCTGGGCTCGGTTAATTTGAGAGGTCGGCGTTCCGTCACACCCCCCTCTGTCCTGCCGGACATCTCCCCCGCAAGGGGGGAGATTGCTCTCTCATCTCCGCCTTCGCCAACCACGAACGTTGCAGAAGGGAAGCCGTCGGCAAAGCTGCTGATCTCCCCCCTTGCGGGGGAGATGTCCGGCAGGACAGAGGGGGGTGGGAAGGATCGCGGCGCCTGAAATTGCCACCTGACATGCCCTTCAATCTTGGCGCTCGCCGGCAGCAGTCCAGCCACCGCCAGCGCCAGCGTGCTCTTGCCCGAACCGCTTTCGCCAATGACCGCCAGCCGCTCGCCGGCAATAACATCCAGGCTGACCCCCTTCAGCGCCGTCACCTCGGTCCCATCCCGCCGATAGTGCACCGAGAGATCGCGGATCTCAGCCAGCGCGGTCACGACAGGCTCCTCCGCACGACCGTCGTCTCCACCACGCCTTCGCCGGCGAGATAGATACCGAGCACGGTCAGCACGAGTGCGATACCTGGAACGATCGACAGGAAGGGCGCGGTGCGCAGCACAGTGCGGCCCTCGGCAATCATGCCGCCCCAGGTGACGCGATTGGGGTCGCCGAGACCGAGGAAGGAAAGCGCTGCCTCGGTGAGGATCGCGGCCGCCACGATTACCGAGGACAAGGCCAGCACCGGCGGCAGAGCGTTGGGAAGCACTTCGCGAAAAGCGATCTCAAGCGGATGCATGCCGATGACGCGAGCGCCGGCGACGTAATCGCGCTCGCGGATCGACAGCACTTCGGCGCGGGCTACACGCGCCGGTCCGGTCCAGGCGCCAAGCGCTATTGCCGTGACGACGACGCCGAGCGACGGCCCGACGACACTGACGAAGGCCAGCGCCAGGAGAAAACTCGGCACGGTCTGGAAGGCATCGGTGATGCGCATCAGCCCCTCGTCGACAAGGCCGCCGGCAAAGCCGGCCAGCGTGCCGACGACCGCGCCGATGAAGAGTGCCGCCGCCGCCGCGGCCAGGCCGACCGCCAGCGAGCTGCGGGCGCCGTGGAACAGTTCGGCCAGCACGTCACGACCGAGCCGGTCGGTGCCGAGCGGCAGCGACCAGTCCTGGAACGGCGGCAGCAGTGCTGGTCCGGCAATGGCTTGCGGGTCGCCGGGGAAGAGCAGCGACGCAAACAGCGCCATGGCGAACAGAAGCGCCAGGATGATCGCGCCGGCGACCGCTTCCGGCCGGCGCAGGAACCGCGGCAGCGCGCTCACGCGCTGGCCTCGCTGGCGCCGACGCGCGGGTCGAGGAAGGCGTAGGCGATGTCGACGGCAAGGTTGACGGCAATGACGAGGACGGCGCTGGTGAGGATGATGCCGAGCAGCAGCGGCGTGTCGCGCGAGGCGACCGCTTCCTGCGCCAGCCGGCCGAGGCCGGGCACGGCAAAGACGCCCTCGATGACGACGCTGCCGCCAAGCATCTGCGCCGATTGCAGGCCGAGCATGGTGACCAGCGGCAAGAGCGCGTTGCGGGCGACATGGGCGAGCACGATGCGGCGGCGTGACAGCCCCCGGGCGCGGGTGGCGAGCACAAAATCCTGCCGCCACGCCTCGGCCATGCCGGCGCGCATCATGCGCAGATAGAGCGCGAGATAGATGAAGCCGAGCGCGGAAACCGGCAGGACGAGGTGGACGGCGATGTTGGTGGCGCGGTCAAAACCGGTCTTGTCCGAGGCCAGGCTCTCGATGCCGCCGATCGGCAGCCAGCGCAGGTCGACGGCAAAGACGACGATCAGCACCAGGCCAAGCCAGAAACCCGGCACGGCATAAAGCGCCAGCGAGCCGATCGACAGGAAGCGGTCGCGAAAGCTGCCGGGTCTGGCGCCGGCGTAGATGCCGAGCGCCGAGCCCAAACCGAAGGAGAGCGCAGTGGCGGTCACCATCAGGAGCAGTGTCGTCGGCAGGCGTTCCAGGATAACATCGCGAATTGGCCGCGAGAAGGTAACGGACTGGCCGAGGTCGAAATGCAGCAGCGCCCAGAGATAGTTCGCGAGCCGTGTCAGCTCGGACTGGTCGAGGCCCCAGCGATGACGCAGCAATTCGATCATGCCGGCGTCGCCGCCGGTCGAGACGATGTAGGCGTCGACCGCGTCACCGGGGGCAGCTTCCAGGAGGAGGAATGTGCCGATGATGACGATCAGCAGCACGAAGATGCTGCCGACGAGGCGACGGCGGATGAGGGTGAGGGCGCGGGTCATGGGAAAGGCATAGCGCTGCGCCAGTCGGGAGAGGTGCGGTGTGACGAAACGCGGCCCTACGCCATGCCTTCACACCAATTTCTTTGCGAACTTTCATCCGCGCAAATGTGTCACGATTCCAGATACGTGTCCGCCCAGTTCGAAACTGCCCAGCGCGGGTTGTTGGCGATGTTCCCCACCGTCTCGCGCGCGACGCTGATGAAGCTCCATTCGGCGACGTTGATCAGCGGCAGGTCCGCCGCGACCTGTTTCTGGAATTCCTTGTAGAGGTCGGTGCGCGCTGACGTATCCAGCGTCTCCGAAGCTTTGGCGATCAGCGCGTCGAGCGCGGCGTTCTTGTAGCCGCCCTGGTTGGAGAACGGCACGCCGTCGGGAATGCCGCTCTGCACCAGGATGGTGGTTGAGATCGCCGGGTCGCCGCGGAACACCGGCGGGCCGACGGCGAGGTCGAAGGCGTGGTCGGTGTAGACGGCCTTGATGTGCGCGGCCGAGTCGTTGTTGACGATCACGGCGTCGATGCCGATTGCCGCCAGCGCCTGGCGCAGATAGTCGCCGAACTGCTTGGTCTCGTTGAAATAGGGTGCCGGCAGGAGTTTCAGCGCAAAACGCTTGCCGTCGTCGGCGCGCTTGTAGCCCGCGTCATCGAGCAGGGCGTTGGCCTTGGCGACGTCGAAGGGATAGGTCGGCACGTCGGCGGTGTAGAATTGCGGGTCGTTCTTCGGCACCGGGCCGGTGGCGGCAGCGGCATAGCCGAGGAACACCGTCTTGACGACAAAATCCTTGTCGATGGCATGCGCGATCGCCTGGCGGACCTTCACGTCGGCCAGTTCCTTGCGGCGATGGTTGATCTCGACGACAAGCTGATAGGTCAGCCCCTCATAGCCCTTGGAGATGACCTTCAGGCCCGGCACCTTGGAGATGCGGTCGAGATCGGCGAGCGGCACGGCGGAGAAGGCGGCGAGCTGGATCTCTTCGGCCTCGAGCGCCGCTGCAGCCGACGTGCGGTCGGGCAGCACCTGGTAGATGATCTCGTCGAGATACGGCTCGTCCTTGGCCCAGTAATCCGCGTTCCTGGTCAGCTTGTAATACTGGCCGGCCTTGTATTCGCCGAACTTGAACGGCCCGGTGCCGATGGGTGCGTTGTTGGCCGGGTTGTCCTCGATCTTGCCGACTTCGTAGATATGTTTCGGCACCACGCTCGACAGCGCCGGCAAGGCGTTGCGGATCAGCTGGAACGGGGTCGGCTTGGCGAATTTGAACACGGCGGTCAGATCGTCAGGCGTGTCGACGGCGGCCAGGTCCTTGAACACCGTGCGGCCGAGATTTTGCAGCGGCTTCCAGATCTGCAGCGCCGAGAAGGCGACGTCGGCCGAGGTGAACGGCTTGCCGTCATGCCATTTGACGCCGTCGCGCAGTTTGAAGGTCACCGACAGCCCGTCGGCGGCACCTTCCCAGGAGAGCGCCAGGTGCGGCTGCAGCCCGTCCTTGCCGTCGAAGGACGCTTCGGCCAGCGTTTCGACGATCTTGCTGGAGATGAAGAAGACGCCGTTGGAGGCGACGATCGCCGGATTGAGGTTGCGCGGTTCGGAATCGGCGGCAAGGACCAGCCGCCCGCCCTTCTTCGGCGTCTGCGCCCAGCTGAATGTGGGCATGGCGGTGGAGGCCAGCAGCAAAGCTGAGCCAAGCAGCGTGCGTCTGGAAATATCCGACATGATCAACCTCCGTCCTCTCCGCGACCAGATGGGCGCACCCCTCGAAGCTGGCCGCACCCGTCAGCATCCTCGCGGCGATTATGACCCTTGCCAAGGGTTTCGCCAGAGACGGAATTGGCGCATCCTTGCTTGGCTTTGAAATTTTCGTCCGCTGGACCAGTTTTAGAGGTGGCCCTTTCATTCTGGTATTCTGGTAGGACCAGATTGCCTTGATGTGCAGCAATGACGACTTGGTGACTGCCTGCTGAAGCTATTTTCCTTGTTTCTGGCTGGACCAGAGTGAGCAAAATGGTGCAGATTTGATCGAAAGCCAAGGGATCGGCCGCTGCACGACGGGCGATCCCACGGAAATCAGGGAGAGAACAATGAACATTGCCCCGGGCAAGAGCGCCGTGAGCAATATCCCGTTCGACCAGGCGAGGGTCGACCGGCTGATGGAAGAGGCCGGCATCGATGTTCTGCTCGCGACGTCCAAGCACAACACGCAGTATCTGCTCGGCGGCTACAAGTTCATCTTCTTTGCCGCCATGGATGCGATCGGCCATAGCCGTTACCTGCCTATCGTCCTCTATGAAAAGGGCGGGCCCGATCATGCCGCCTATATCGGCAACCGCATGGAAGGCGCCGAGCACCAGAACAACCCGTTCTGGACGCCGACGCTGCATGCCGCCTGCTGGGGCACGCTTGATGCTGCCAATCTTGCGGTCGAGCACATCAGCAAGATCGGCAAGGCCGGCGCCCGCCTCGGCATCGAGCCGGCCTTCCTGCCGTCGGACGCCTATGCGCTGATCCGCAAGGCGTTGCCGGATGCCAGGCTGATCGACGCGACCGGCATGCTGGAGCGCATGCGCGCCATCAAGACGGACGCCGAGCTGGAAAAGCTGCGTATTGCCTCCGAGCTCATCACGGATTCCATGCTGGCGACCATCCAGTGGGCGCATGAAGGCAAGACCAAGGCCGAGATCATCGAGCATCTGCGGCGCGAAGAAACCAATCGGGGCGCGCATTTCGAATATTGCCTGCTGACGTTGGGCGCCAGCCACAACCGCGCGGCGTCACCGCAGGCTTGGAAAAAGGGCGACGTGCTGTCGATCGATTCCGGCGGCAATTATCACGGCTATATTGGCGACCTCTGCCGCATGGGCATTTTGGGCGAACCGGATGCCGAACTGGAAGATCTGTTGGCCGAGGTCGAGACAGTGCAGCAGGCGGCGTTCTCGAAGGTGAGGGCAGGCACCATCGGCGGCGACATGATTTCGCACGCGGAGGGCGTGCTGAAGGCGTCGAAGGTCGCGCCCTATACGGATTTCTTCGCCCACGGCATGGGGCTGATCACGCATGAGGCTCCGTTCCTGATGACCAACCATCCGGTGACCTATGAAGGCACCTATGCCGCCAAGCCGCTGGAGACAAACATGGTGCTGTCGGTGGAGACGACCATGCTTCACCCGACGCGGGGGTTCATCAAGTTGGAGGACACGTTGGCGGTGACGGATACGGGATATGTGATGTTTGGGGATCGGGCGCGGGGGTGGAATAGAGGTGGGATAGCCTAGCTCGGCGCTACCCCCTCACCCGGATTGCCATCCGAATTCCGAAGGGCAATTCGGGGCTATCCGACCTCTCCCCGAGGGGAGAGGAGTTTGCGCCGGCGCTGGCTTCTGCCTCTTCTCCCCTCGGGGAGAAGGTGGCCGCGAAGCGGCCGGATGAAGGGGGCCTTTCGCGATTACTTCCCCGCCGGGATCAGCCTGAAATCCGGCAGCTCCCGCAGCACCAGTTCGGGTCCAGCCGGCGAATAGACGACGAAGAGCTGCATCGGCCCATCGCCCGTGTTCAGCGTCGAATGGAAACGGCTTTCCGGCACATAGATGGTGCAGCCGGGGCCGACCTTGGCGACGACCGGATTGCCCTCCTCGTCCTCGACCATCTGCTCGCCATTGCCCGACATAACGAAGATGATCTCTTCCGCGCCGGGATGGTTGTGGCGCGTGTGTCCCTTGCCTGAGGGCAGGTCGACGACACCGCCGGAAAAGCGCTCAGCGCCATTCACTTCAGGCGCCACCGTCAGCGACAGCTTGCCCCAGTCAAAGCCGAAGGCGCTCACGTCCTTCGGGTATACGAATACCTTGCTCTTGTCGGTCATGATCTCATCCCCTTCTTTTTCTTCTGGTCGTGCAGCATGACGGCCTTGAAATCCGCCGTCTGCCTGGCGATCGCGGCTTCAGCCGGCAGCCGTTCCATCGAACTCGCGCCATAAAAGCCGTGCAGGCCCTTGCAGCGGTCGAGGATGTAGCGGGCATCATCCGGCATCGAGATCGGCCCGCCATGGCAAAGCAGGATGACATCCTTGCGCACCGAGCGCGCCGCGTTGGCGATGGCGTCGATCTCGACCACGCAGTCGTCGAGCGACTTGGCCGACGTCGCGCCGATCGAGCCGCCTGTCGTCACCCCCATATGGGCGACGACAATGTCGGCGCCGGCTTTTGTCATGGCGCGCGCCTCGTCGGGGTTGAAGACATAGGGCGTGGTCAGAAGATCGAGCTTGTGCGCCTCGGCGATCATGTCGACCTCCAGCCCGAACCCCATGCCGGTTTCCTCAAAACTCTGGCGCATGCTGCCATCGAACAGGCCGATGGTCGGGAAATTCTGCACGCCTGAAAAGCCCATCGTCTTCAGCTCGGCAAGCAGCAACGGCATGATGACGAAGGGATCGGTGCCGTTGACACCGGCCAGCACCGGCGTCTTTTTGACCACCGGCAGCACCTCATAGGCCATTTCCTTGACGATCTCATTGGCGTTGCCATAGGCGAGCAGGCCGGCAGCCGAGCCGCGCCCGGCCATGCGGTAGCGGCCGGAATTGTAGATGATGATGAGGTCGATGCCGCCGGCTTCCTCGGCCTTGGCCGACAGGCCGGTGCCGGCGCCGCCCCCGACGATGGGCACGCCGTCGGCGATCATCGCCTTGAACTTCTTCAATATGTCCTTGCGCGGTATTGCGGGCATTTGTTGGCTCTCACTGTCTGGGGATGTCGAGGAAGGCCGCGGTTGCGGCTTTGGCAAATTCCGGATCGTTGATGTGCAACGGCAGGCGTGTGAACCGGCGTGTGGCGCTCGGCCTGATGGTGCGCTCGATGGCACCGAACAGCACGGCGTCGGCTTCGGGGTCGAAGAAGGCGCCGCCCTCGATATCGAGTGCCGAGACACCTTTTTCGGGGATCAGGAAATGCACAGGGCCCTCGCAGCGAGCGAGCCTGGTGCCGATCCACTCGCCTATACCGCGGCATTCGTCCACCGTGGTGCGCATCAGTGTGACGTTGGGATTGTGCTCGTAGAACAGCCGGCCCCTAAACTTCTCGGGAATGGTCGGCGGCGCCCAGAAATTGACCATGTCCAGCGCGCCGACCGAGCCTACATAGGGCAGCTTGGTGCGGGCGATGGCGCCGAAGCGGTCCTCCGTCGCCGGCAGCACGCCGCCGAACAGCAGGTCGCAGACTTCCGTCGTGGTGATGTCGATGACGCCGGCGAGCAGGCCCGAGTCCGCGAGCTTCTCCATCGAGCGGCCGCCGGTGCCGGTGGCGTGGAAAACCATGCAGTCATAGTTGGCGCGCAACTGATCCGCGATGGCGGTCACGCAAGGCGTGGTGACGCCGAACATGGTGAGCCCGAGTGCCGGCTTGCCGGTGGCAGTCGGCGCCGGCCTGGCGGCCATGCCGGCGATTGCCTGCGCCGCATTGTGCAGCACGACGCGTGACAGCCGGTTCAGTCCCGCCATATCGGTGACCGATGGCATCATGATGATGTCGGAGACGTCGACATAGGGCGCGGTGTCGCCGGAGGCGAGCGTCGAGACCATGATCTTGGGCAGCCCAAGCGGCAGCGCGCGCATGCCGGCAGTGATGATCGACGTGCCGCCGCCGCCGCCAATGCCGATCACGCCTGATATGTCGTCGCGCGACTGAATGAAATTTGTGAAGGCGGCGCTCATGCCGGCCACTGCCGTGCCGCGATCATCGATGCCGAGCACGCCACTGGCTCCACCCGGATGATGCGCCGCGACCTCGCTGGCCGGGATATCGACCGGCACCGTGGCACCGCGCGTTCCGATGTCGACGCGGGCAACCGAACTGCCGGTGGCGGCAATAGCATCGGCCAGGAAGGCAAGTTCCTCGCCCTTGGTGTCGGCTGTGCCCACCACGTAGATGCGCTTCATCGCGTTTCTCCCGTCACCGGCCGACCGGCGCCGGGCCGCCTGTCGCCCTTTGCCGGCCTTTCGGTGGGCAAAGGTCATTGCAATTTTTTGAG
Source organism: Mesorhizobium sp. M0772 (assembly GCF_040320135.1). Lineage (NCBI taxonomy): Bacteria > Pseudomonadati > Pseudomonadota > Alphaproteobacteria > Hyphomicrobiales > Phyllobacteriaceae > Mesorhizobium > Mesorhizobium sp. M0772. The sequence continues at coordinate 53,809 of NZ_JAMYPB010000004.1, forward strand.
ACGCGCGTATCGTATTGACATGGAAGTCTCACGTCAACAAGCCGCTGGGAACGACGACGCCAACGAGGCTGCAGAACGCGGCCCACGGGCCCGCACAAAACGGCTGATGCTGAAGACGGCGACGCGGCTGATGCAGGCGGGCGTCACCCCGTCGGTCAGCGAAGTCGCGGAGGCGGCGCAAGTGTCGCGCGCCACCGCCTATCGCTATTTCCCCAGCCAGGCAGCCCTGGTGCAGGCGGTGGTTGACGAGGGGCTTGGGCCGATCCTGACCTGGCAATCGACGTCCACCGATGCCGGGCGGCGCGTTGCCGAATTGTTCGATACCGCCATGCCGCGCATCGAAGCTTTCGAGGCAACTTTCAAGGCAGCGCTGAAACTGTCGCTCGACCAATGGGCGCAGCGGCAGGCGGGCACGCTGGGCGGCGAGCCGCAATTCACGCGCGGACATCGCGTCCAGCTGCTGAAGGATGCCATCGCACCGCTCAAGGGCCGGCTGCCGCCGCGCGAGTTCAAGCGCCTGGCGCAGGCGCTGTCGATGATGTTCGGCGTCGAAGTGCTGATCGTGCTGAAGGATATATGGGGGCTCGATAGCCGCGGCATGCGGTCGGTCGCGCAATGGGCGGCGGGCGCCCTTGTGCGCGCCGCGGTGGCGGAATCAACGGCTGAAATCGATGCGGCCCCGACGGCGGCATTGGCGAAATAGCGCCAATCTGGTTCGACCAGATTTGGATGCCCACTATTGATGTTAACCGGGATGGCAGTGCCGAAACAAGGCTCTCCTATATCAACGAGTAGGAAAATTCAGGGAAAACAGTCGGATACATGAAAAATCCGGTTATACAAGGTCCGGTGGTGATCCAAGAAAGAGCTTGACGGCTATCCAAAATTGGTAATACCAGATCAGGACAGAAAAAGCGGATCGAAAGTGAGAGCTGCGATCCAGTTTCCGGCAAAGCGAGGAGGCTTGGAACCGGAAAGGTGCGATCTCGGGAGGAACTACCAGGCCGGCTTCACCGCCGGCTAGCATGACAAGGTAGAATGCGCACAAGGGAGGAAATCATTATGCGCAAGACATTGACCAGCCTGCTTGCTGGTATCGGCTTAGTACTTGCCTGCGGAACGTCCGTCTACGCGCAGGACAAGGAGCTCACCATCTTTTGGGCGGAATGGGATCCGGCCAATTATCTGCAGGAACTCGGCAACGAGTACGAGAAGGAAACCGGCGTCAAGATCACGGTGGAAACCACGCCCTGGTCCGACTTCCAGACCAAGGCTTTCACCGAGTTCAACGCCCATGGCGACGCCTATGATATGGTCGTCGGCGACTCGCAATGGCTCGGCGCCGGCTCGACCGGCGGCCACTATGTCGACCTGACCGACTTCTTCAACAAGCACAAGCTTGGCGAAGTGATGGCGCCGGCAACGGTGAAATATTACGCCGAATATCCGGGCGGCAGCAGCAAGTACTGGGCGATCCCGCTCGAGGGCGACGCTGTCGGCTGGTCCTATCGCAAGGACTGGTTCGAGGACCCGAAGGAAAAGGAAGCCTTCAAGGCCAAGTACGGCTACGATCTCGAGGTGCCGAAAGATTTCAAGGCGCTGCGCGACATCGCGGAGTTCTTCTATCGGCCGGATCAGAAGCGATACGGCATCGCCATCTACACCGACAATTCCTATGACGCGATGGCGATGGGCTTCGAAAACGCGCTGTTCTCCTTCGGCGGCGAACTGGGTGACTACAAGACCTACAAGGTCGACGGTTTCATCAACTCCGACAAGGCAATCGCCGCACTCGACGCCTACAAGGAACTCTACACGTTCACGCCTCCGGGCTGGGCCAAGTCGTTCTTCGTCGAGGACAATCAGGCGATCACCGAAAACCTGGCCGCGATGAGCATGAACTACTTCGCGTTCTTCCCCTCGCTGATCAACGAGGCGTCGAACCCGAACGCCAAGAACACCGGCTTCTTCGCCAATCCTCCAGGCCCGAACGGCGATCAGTTCGCCGCACTCGGCGGTCAGGGCATCTCCATCGTTTCCTACTCCAAGAAGCAGGAAGAGGCGACGAAGTTCCTTGAATGGTTCATCAAGGACGAGACCCAGAAGAAGTGGGCGGCGCTCGGCGGCTACACCTGCAGTGCCGCCGTGCTCAAGTCGGAGGAGTTCCAGAACGCCACGCCGTACAACAAGGCCTTCTACGAGACCATGTTCAAGGTGAAGGACTTCTGGGCGGTGCCGGAATATGCCGAGCTGCTGCAGCAGCTCAACCAGCGCGTCTATCCCTACATGATCGGCGGCGAAGGCACCGCCAAGGAAACGCTGGACGCGCTCGCAGGCGACTGGAACGCGACGTTCAAGAAATACGGCCGCGGCCAATAAGCAGCTTTTCTCGCGGAGGAGGCATCCGTGCCTCCTCCGTTCTTTTTTCCGAAACGGGAGCAGGGTCTTGGCGACCACGATGATCACCACGCTGGACACTTCCTCGCGGGCCGCTGCACGCGGCTTGAGCGACATGTCGATCCGCAACCTCTTCATAATCCCGACGATCCTGTTCCTGATCGTCTTCAACATTTTCCCGCTGATCTATTCGCTGGGCTATTCCTTCACCGATTTCCGCGCGTCGACCAACGCGCCGGCGAATTTCGTCGGGCTGCAGAATTATCGCGACCTGCTCAACGACCCCTATGTCTGGTCCAACTTCGCCATCACCGCGAAGTACGTCATCATCTCGGTCGCGGGTCAGCTGCTCGTCGGCTTCGGCGTGGCCATGCTGCTCAACAGGGATATTCCCCTCAAGGGTCTCATCACAACGCTGCTGCTGCTGCCGATGATGCTGTCGATGGCCGTCGTCGGTCTGTTCTGGAAATTGCTCTATGATCCGTCATGGGGGGTCATCAACTATGCGCTTGGCCTCGGCAATTTCGAGTGGCTGGCCGACCCCAAGATGGCGCTCTATGCGGTTGCGCTGACCGACATCTGGATGTGGTCGCCCTTTGTCATGCTGTTGTCGCTGGCCGGCCTTTCAGCGGTGCCGAAGCATCTCTACGAAGCAGCGGCGATCGACCGCGCCGGACCGTTCTACACCTTCTTCCGCATCACGCTGCCGCTGGTCGCGCCGATCCTGATGATCGCGGTCATCTTCCGCACCATGGAAGCGTTCAAGACCTTCGACCTCGCCTATATCCTGACCAGCCAGCCGACGGCCGAGCTGATCTCTATCCGGCTGTACAAGATGGCGTTCCAGGAATGGCAGACCGGGCGCTCCTGCGCGCTCGCCTACATCGTGCTGATCATGGTGCTGGCCATCACCAACATCTACGTCAAGTACCTCAACAAGGTGAAGGAGCGCTGAGATGGCCGCCGTCCGCACTTCTTCCGAAATCGGCTTCAATCGCGTCGCCATCGTCGCCGTCCTTTTGGTGACGATCATCTTCCTGGCGCCGATCTACTGGATCGCCTCGACGGCGTTCAAGCCGCGCAACCTTGCCACGACCATCCCGCCCACGGTGGTGTTCCAGCCGGAGATTTCGCCCTTCGTCAAGCTGTTCACCAAGCGCTCGCAAATGCGCAACCCGCCGTCGCCGGAAGAGTATGCGGCGGCACCCTGGTGGGAACGTGTCGTCTTCGATGGCGGTGAAAAGATCGTGCGCGACGGCAAGGGCCAGGTGCAATGGTCGGGCTATCCGAGCCGCTTCATGAACTCGCTGATCATTGCCATCACCTCGACGGTGCTGGCTGTCGGCATGGGTACCTTCACCGCCTACGGCTTCTCGCGCTTCAAGGTGAATGGGGAGGCGGATCTGCTCTTCTTCATCCTGTCGACGCGCATGCTGCCGCCGGTGGTGGTCGCGATCCCGATGTTCCTGATGTACCGGGCCGTCGGCCTCAACGATTCCCATATCGGGCTGATCATCCTTTATACCGCCTTCAACCTGTCCTTTTCGGTGTGGCTGATGAAGGGGTTCATGGACGAGATCCCGAAGGAGTATGAAGAGGCAGCGCTGGTCGACGGCTACACCCGCATGGAAGCCTTCTTCAAGATCGTGCTGCCGGAGGCCGCCACCGGCATCGCCGCGACCGCGGTTTTCTGCTTCATCACGGCGTGGAACGAGTATGCTTTCGCGCTGATCATGACCAACCGCCGCGCCCAGACGGCGCCGCCCTTCATCCCCAGCCAGGTCGGCGCCGGCCTGCCCGACTGGACGGTGATCGCCGCCGGAACCTTCCTGTTCCTGCTGCCGGTCGCAATCTTCACCTTCCTGCTCCGCAACCATTTGCTGCGCGGCATGTCCTTCGGAGCGATCCGCAAATGAGCTTTCGAGCCATCAACCAGAAATATCTCGAACCGGGGTCTCAGGTGCTGATGGTCCTCGGCATCATCGCGCTTTGCCAGCCGTGGAACCTGCTGCTGCACAGCTATGGCGTGACCATCATCCTGATCGGCCTGATCGGCTTCAACATCACCTCGAAGATCGCGCCGGCGGAGAAGGCCGGTACCGGCCAGGTGCGCAATCCGGGAGCAGAGCATTGACCCAGATTGAGCTTCGCGGCGTCCAGAAATTCTTCGGTGCGGTCCAGGTCATCAAGGACCTCAACCTCAAGATCGACGACAACGAGTTCATCGTGCTGCTCGGTCAGTCGGGTTGCGGCAAGACGACGACATTGAGGGCGGTTGCCGGGCTGGAGACGATCGACGGCGGTGACATCCTCATCGACGGCAAGCCGGTGCAACACCTCAAGGCCGCCGACCGCGACATCGCCATGGTGTTCCAGTCGTTCTCGCTCTACCCGCATATGAGCGTCTATGAGAACATTGCTTTTCCCTTGCGCGCGACGCGCAAGAGCAAGGCCGAGATCGATAGCGAGGTGCGCTCGGTCGCCAAGACGCTGCAGATCACGGAACTGCTGGCCAAGAAGCCGTCGGCGCTGTCGGGCGGCGACATGCAGCGTGTGGCCATCGGCCGGGCTCTGGTGCGGCGGCCGAAGGCGATGCTGATGGACGAGCCGATCGGCGCCCTCGACGCCAAGCTGCGCGAAGAGATGCGGGCCGAGATCAAGCGGCTGCACATCAAACAGGGCTCGACCACCATCTATGTCACGCACGACCAGATCGAGGCGATGAGCCTCGCCGACCGCATCGTGATCATGCATGAGGGCGTGCTGCAGCAGGTCGGTTCGCCCGACGAGGTCTATTCGCATCCGGCCAATCTGTTCGTGGCGCAGTTCGTCGGCAGCCCGGTGATGAACGTCGCCGATGCCGCGATCGCCGAGACCGCATCGGCGGCCTCGGTCACCGTCGGTGGCGCTGCCGCCGGCTTCGAATTTCCGCGCACGCTTTTGTCCAAGCTCAACGGCCATGCCGGCGGCCAGCTGGCGCTCGGCATCCGGCCCGAAGGCGTGCTGGTGCGCCATGAAGCGGCGGAGGGTTTCTTGCCGGTCGAGACACAGATCGTCGAGCCGCTCGGCTCGTTCGACATTGTCGATCTCAAGGTCGGCTCCAAGATGCTGCGCGCGCGCACCAAGAGCGGCTTCGTCGGCGGCCCGGGCGAAAAGGTCTTCGCCAGGATCGATCCGACGCAAGCACATTTCTTCGACACGGCAAGCGGCAAGTCGCTTGAGGTGAGGCTCTGATGGCTCATATCCAGCTCAAGAATATTTCCAAGAGCTTCGGCAACCACACCGCACTGGCCGGGCTCGATCTCGAGATCGCCGATGGCGAGTTCTTCGTGCTGCTCGGCGAGACCGGCGCCGGCAAGACGACGACGCTGCGCATGATCGCGGGTCTCGAAAAGCCGACCGAGGGTCAGGTGTTGATCGACGGCGTCGACGTCGCCGACTGGGGTGCGGCCGAGCGCGACGTGGCGCTCGTGCTGCAGCAATATTCGCTCTATCCGCGCTATACGGTCCGCGAAAATCTCGAATTTCCGCTGAAGCCGAAGATACGTCGGCTGCCGGATGCCGAGATCAAGGACCGTGTTGCGCGGGCGGCCAAGACACTGCGGATCGAGCATCTGCTCGACCGCAAGACTGACCGCCTTTCAGGCGGCGAAATGCAGCGCGTCTCTATCGGGCGCGCCATCGTGCGCAAGCCGCGCGTGTTCCTGATGGACGAACCGCTGTCGGCGCTCGACGCCAAACTGCGCGAGGCGCTGCGCACGGAACTGAAGAACCTGCAGATCCAGCTTGGCGCCACCTTCCTGTTCGTCACCCACGACCAGATCGAGGCGATGTCGATGGGCGACAAGGTGGGCGTGCTCAACCATGGCCGCATCATCCAGACCGGCACGCCGTACGAGATCTATAACAATCCGCGCGATACCTATGTGGCGAGCTTCGTCGGCTCGCCGCCGATGAACCTGATCGATGGCAAGCTGGTCAACGGCCGCGCGGTGATGGCGCCGCTGAATTTCGAACTGCCTTTCTCTGGGGGTGCCAAGGCGGGCGGTGCGACCGACGGTCGCCCGCTCGTCTTCGGTATTCGACCTGAGGATGTGTATCTTGAAAGCGGTGCGCCGGTCGAGGCACGCGTCCACGATGTCGAGAACCATGGCGTGGAAAAGATCCTGACTCTGCGGGTCGGCGACACGACGCTGCGCGCCACGGTGCCGGCCAGAACCGATGTCCAGATCGAGCAGCCGGTGCGCTTTGCCTGGAATCAGGACAAGGTGGTGCTGTTCGACAAGGGCAGCGGCGTGAGCTTGCGGCACGCCAGCTAATTTAGACTACATCCACTCCCAACTTGCGCAGCGGCCCATCACGGTTTTCGGGCCGCTGTCTTGGTGATGGCTGCAACGAAGCACTTGAGGCTTTCCTCGACATAGGTGGCCACCTCGATCGTCGGGTCAAAACTCCACCACAGCAGTGAGCCCTGCCAATGCGATGCCATCAGCAGGCCGATGTCGCGCGGGGTGTCGGGCGTTCCGGCGAAGCAAGCTGCAAGGGCCTCGCTCAGGAACGCTTTCCAGGCGGCGCCCCGCGCCCTGAGCACGGGGTCGCGCAGATCCTCGCGCAGCACGAGCAGGCCTTCGGCATAGGCTTCGATGCCGCCATAGCCCTGCGATAGTCCCACCAGAAGCTCGATGGCGCCTGCCGGGGTTTTGGCAACCGTGGCCGTCAGCATCCTGGTCTTGTCGTCGAGACCGCCCCAGGCACAGAGCAAGGTGCGCTGCTTCAGCTGCGCCTTGTTTCCAAAGCGCTGCACCAGTGTCGCGCCCGAGAGGCCGCAGGCCTTTGCCAGCCGCTCAAAGGTGAGCGCCTCGGGGCCTTGATCGTGAATCAATCGCAGCGCGGCTTCCAGCACCTGCTCGTCGGATTGCGTTTTTGGTCGAGTCATCTTGACATCCAGATATAACCGAATGATCATATATATATAATGTGAGCGGCGAAGGCCAGCTGGATTAATCATTGTTTCGTTTGGGAGCGTACCATGACATTGCAGGGAAAAGTCGCTTTGGTCGCCGGCGCCACGCGTGGCGCAGGGCGGGGAATCGCGGTTGAGCTCGGTGCCGCCGGCGCCACCGTCTATGTCACGGGGCGCACCACACGCAGCCAGCAATCCGACTATGCCCGGCCCGAAACCATCGAGGAGACGGCGGAGCTGGTTTCTTCGCATGACGGCAAGGGCATTGCCGTGCAAGTCGATCATATGGTGACTGATGATGTGCGCAGTCTGGTCGAGCGCATCCGGGCCGAACAGGGTCGGCTCGACATTCTGGTCAACGATGTCTGGGGCGGCGAAAAGCTGTTCGAGTGGAATAAGCCGGTCTGGGACCACAATCTGGAAAACGGCCTGCGCCTGTTGCGGCTCGGCATCGACACGCATCTGATCACCGCGCATCATGCGCTGCCGCTGATGATCGAGCGGCCGGGCGGGCTGCTGGTCGAGGTCACTGACGGCACCGCCGAGTACAATGCCGATCACTATCGGCTGTCGCCGTTCTACGATCTCGCCAAGGTCGCGGTGAACCGAATGGCATGGGCACACGCCAAAGATCTTGCTGCGCATGGCGCCACCTCGGTGTCGCTGACGCCCGGATGGCTGCGTTCCGAAATGATGCTGGAGGCGTTTGGCGTCACTGAAGACAATTGGTGCGACGCCACCGCCAACGTGCCGCATTTCGTCATTTCCGAAACGCCGCGCTTTGTCGGCCGCGCGGTCGCGTCGCTTGCGGCGGATCCGGATCGTGCGCGCTGGAACGGCCAGTCGCTGTCCAGCGGTGGGTTGGCGCAGATTTATGGCTTTACCGATCTCGACGGCTCACGCCCGGACGCCTGGCGCTATGTTCCGGAGGTACAGGACGCCGGCAAACCTGCCGATGCGACGGGTTACCGGTAAGCTTAGACCGAGCGGCCATCGAAGTCGAAAATCGACAGACCGGCAGCATCAATATCCGCAACGCAGTTAAGGTTGACGTAGGCGCTGCGTTCGTTGCCCTGACTGACATCCTCGGCGAAGGGATGGATGCCGCAGGTCCGGCAGAAGCGATGCGCCAATACGTGATTGTTGAACGTATAGGTGCCGAGATCATCGCCCCATGCGAGCACCTTCAGGCTGTCATGCGGGATGGCGCATAACAGCACGCCCTTGCGCCTGCACATCGAACAATTGCACCGCACGGCGCCGGTCAGTTCGGCTTTGAATTCGAACGCTACCTTGCCGCAGTGGCAGCTGCCTTTGTACAGCATCAGTCTCTTCCTATCGCTGGCAGGTGCAAAGGCACGCTGTCCGGGTTATTCCTTCCGCTGACTAGCGGCCCATATGCCTTAAAGACGCTCCACCTTGACGGAATCCGACATCGACATGCAATCAATCCGCGATCGTCTCGAGATCATCCTGTCACGTCTTGCCAATTGCGCGGCAGGCGAGAAGGTGTTCACCAAACTCTATGCCGAGGCGGCGCGCGCAGCGGCCGAGGCCACCGATGCGCGCAAGAAGGCCGGCGTATCGCTCGGGCCGCTCGACGGCGCCATCATCTCGATCAAGGATCTGTTCGATGTCGCCGGTGAATCGACCACGGCCGGTTCGCTGATGTTGAGGGACACCGCGCCCCGTCGGCACGACGCTGCGGTCGTCAACCGTCTGCGCCAGGCCGGCGCCGTCATCATCGGCAAGACCAACATGACCGAATTCGCCTTCACCGCCATCGGCGACAACATGCACTACGGCACACCGGGCAATGCCGCCGACACCAGCCGCATTCCGGGCGGTTCGTCGTCGGGCGCCGCCGTGTCCGTTGGCGAGGGGACGAGCGACATTTCCATCGGCTCCGACACCGGCGGTTCGGTGCGCATCCCGGCATCGCTGAACGGCGTCGTCGGTTTCAAGCCGACGGCGCGGCGCGTGCCGCTGACTGGTGCCTATCCCCTTTCTGCGACGCTGGATTCGATCGGGCCGCTGGCGCTGAGTGTTGCTGCGTGTGCCCTGGCTGACGCCGCGATGACGGGCGAGCAGATGCCGCAACTGCACCTGCCGTTAGCGCTTGCCGGGCTTCGTGTCGGCATTCCGCGCGGCCTGCTTTTCGAAGACACGGAAACGGAGATTGCCGCCGCGTTCGATCGCAGCCTTGCCGGGATCGAGCAGGCAGGCGCGTGGCTCACGGACATTTCGATCGACGACCTCATTGCCGATCTGCGCCTGGCCACCAAACGCGGCTCGATCGCGGCCATGGAAGGTTCTGAAATCCATGCCGACTGGCTGGCGACGGGCGCATCGGTGCCGGTCGATCCCCATGTCAGCGGGCCGCTGTCGCGGGCGGCGGCCATACCGACGCCGGTTTATATCAGGGCAATGCGTCGTCGCGCGGCACTGTGCATAGCCATGGACGAGCGGTTGGGTTCGGTCGATGTGCTAGCTCTGCCGACCACGCCGGTGACAGCGCCGACTATCGTTTCGATGGCCGAGGATACGGCTCTGCGTGAACGCACCGAAGGTCTGCTGCTGCGCAATACCCAGGTCGCCAACCAGTTCGACCTCTGCGCGATCTCGCTGCCGATGCCCGGCATGACGCTGCCGGCCGGACTGATGCTGGTGGCGCGCAATGGCCACGACCACCATCTGCTGCGCATCGCGGCTGAAGTCGAGCGGCTGCTCCGATAGGCAGCGAGCCGTAGGTCGGCAGTCAACGTGCCGCGCAGCGCTTGCGCTCGCTTTTCTTGGAGGAGCGTTCGATTTTGGTAACGACCAGCATCGGCGGATCGTTCGGCTGGCCGCGATGCTGGATCGATCCTCGGACGACGAGTTTTCCAGCATAAAGCTTGTCGGAGAGGTCAGGTGCCGATCTGTCCAGCGGCGGCAATTCCGTAGTGTTGAGCTCCACGCCTTTAACGACATTGCCGGTGGTCAGATCCAGCGCATTGCCTGACGGGCAGGGCGCCATCATGCAGACGATCCCATTGCTGCAATAGACATAATCGCTGCTTTGTGCCGCCGCGAGCGAAGGTAAGGCCACGATCGACGACACTGCCAGAACCAGAGATGCGAAGCGAAAACCGGACATGGTTCACGCGTCCGCAGGAAACCGTCTGCGGTAATGCTCGACCACGTCGGGATTGCGCAGATTGACAGGCAGCCGGTTGGCCAGCACCAGCAAGGTCTCGCCGGCCGCGCCCACGCCCATGCGCATCATCGATTGCTCGGTAATCCCCGCCATATGCGGGGTGACGATAACATTGTCGAAACCGAAATAGGGATGGTTTGCCGGCAGCGGCTGCGTGGCAAAGACGTCGAGTGCGGCGCCGCCGATCCGGTCTTGGCGCAAGGCCTCGATCAGCGCCTCGTCGTCGATCACCGGTCCGCGCGAAATGTTGATCAAAAGCGCGTCCGGCTTCATGCGGGCAATGCGTTCGCGGCTGATCAGGCCGCGCGTTTCCGGCGTCAGCGGGCAGCAGAGCACGATAATGTCGCTCTGTTCGATCAGCGCATCGATCGACAGGAAGCCGATCCTGTCGGGTGCCGGCTGCATGCTGCGGGTCGTCGCCACGACGTCGAGGCCGAAGCCGTGCGCGGCGATATGGGCGACCGCCTGACCGATGGCGCCGAAGCCGATGATGCCGATGGTCTTGCCGGCAAGCTCGCTGGCATGGCTGGCGTGGTCGCGGCCGGCATTCCAGCCCTTGGCGCGCAAGTCGCGGTCGACCGAACGGAAGCGCCGAAGCAGGGCAAGGGCCGCGAACATCACATATTCAGCGACCGAACGCGCATTGACCGCCGGCACGTTGGCGACCAGCACGCCGGCCACGGCCGCGGCCTCCATGGGCACCATGTCGAGCCCGGCACCGTGGCGGACCGCTGCTCTGAGTTTCGTGGCGTTTTCGAACAGCGACGGCGGCAGCGGTGCGCGAACGATGATGACGTCGGCATGCTTCGCCTCGGCGGTCAGCGTTGCCGCATCGAGCGCTGAGGCGACGACGAGTTCACCGGCGCCCGCCAGCATTGCGGAGGCACGCGGATGCAGCGTGTGCGTCGACAGGATTCTGGGCATGGGGCTCTCGTGTTTGTCGCAAGCGAAAGCGCTGCGCGCTTTCCCGGGAAAACCGTTTCACACTTTTCCTGGAATTGCTCTAGGCTTTCTCAAATGCCAGGCTTTGCGCTTGCGCCTCGCGGCCCTCGATGATCCCCTTCCAGTAGCTTTCCGCGCCTTGCAGGTGGGCGCTCATCAGCGCCTGGGCGAGATTGCCGTCGCGACGCAGCAGCGCCTCGTAGATCTGGATATGCTCGGCATGCGAGCGCACTGAGCGCTCGGGATCGTTGAAGTAGATCGGCAGCCGCTGCTCGCCCATCAGGTAATAGACGCTGCAGATATTGTGGAAGACGCCGTTCTTGGTCGCCCGCACGATTTCGAGGTGGAATTCGCGGTCTTCCTTGGCGAGGCCTTCGCCGGCGGCGATGCACTCCTCCGAGGCTTTCAGGATCTCCCGCAGGCGTTCGAAATTCTCTTCGGTGGCACGCGAACAGGCAAGTTCGGCGGCCTTGATCTCGTGGATCTTGCGCAGTTCGACGGTCTCGTAGATCTGCACCGGATCGAGCGGCAGGCCCGCGCGGGCGAAAAGAGCCAAGGCTTCTACACTGGCCTGCCTGGTGTCGACATAGATGCCGGATTTGGCGCGGCGCTCGACGATGCGCATGGCCTCCAGAATGGCCAGCGCCTCGCGGATCTGGCCGCGGCTGACACCGAAATGCTCCGCCAGCTCGCGCTCCGAGGGCGTGCGGCCGCTCTCCTTGTCCGAATGGGCGAACAGATAGGCGGCGAGTTCGGCGAGAAGGTTCTTTTCTTTCATCGTCAACCGCGTTGCGCGTGCGCCTCCAGGAACCGCTCCGAAATGGTGAATCCCAGACCCGGCTTTTCAGGGATCGCTATCATACCGTCCCTTGCTTCGACAGTCTCTTCGATAAGATCGTGGATCATGGGGTTGGCGCCGAGCGAATATTCGACGGTAAAACTGGCAGGCGAGGCCGCACAAACATGCAGGCCGGCGAAGAAGCATGGCGCGCCGGCCCACAGATGCGGGGCAAAGCGCAGATTGAAGGCACTGGCGATGGTGCCGATCTTCATCGCCTCGCTGATACCGCCGCAAAAGGCCGGATCCGGCTGGAAGATGTCGGCGGATTTCAGCACCGCGAGATCGCGGAAGGCGTAGCGCGTCGCTTCGCTTTCGCCGGTGGCGATCGGGATCGAACCCGAGGCGCGCACCTCGGCCATACCAGCCTTGTCGTCGGCGATAACAGGCTCCTCGAACCAGGCGAGGTCGAGATCGCTGGCCAGGCTGATGAAGCGCTTGGCCTCGGCCACCGTATAGGTGCCGTGCGCGTCGACCATCAACTCGACGTCAGGACCGAGCGCCTGCCGTGCGGCGCGGACGCGGGCGGCGGAAATGTGCGGGGCGCCGTCCATGGCGCCGACGCGCATCTTCAGCGCCTTGAAGCCGCCTTTGGCGATGTAGGATTTGAGCTGCTCGCCGATAGCGTCGGCGGCAGCCCAGCCGCCGGAGGCGTAGGCCGGCATGCGGTCGAGCTTGCGGCCGCCGATGAGCCGCCACACCGGCTGTCCCAACGACTTGCCCAGAATATCCCAGAGCGCGATATCGACGGCGCTGATTGCCGCAATGCTCATGCCGCGCCGCGCCAGCTGCGGCATGGCATGGCCGGCGCGCGCGGCACTGTCATGGCGCACGCCGTTGTAGAGCAACTCCCAGATCATGCCGATGTCGGCGGGGTCGCGGCCGATCAGCTGCGGCCCGACCTCGTGATTCAGCATGTAGACCAGCGCACCATAGCTGCCGGCGCTGCCGGCGGCGTTCTTGCCCTCGCCCCAGCCGATCAGCCCGTCGTCAGTCTCAATGCGCAGGATGGCGGCGTCGAACGTCGTCACCTGGCCAAAGTCGCTGCGATGCTGCTTCGCGGCCTCAATCGGCACGCGGACCCACCACGCCTGGACCGTTTTGATGCGCATCCCGATCGGCTACTTGATCAGCGGCAGCAGCGTTTCGGCCGTGATGCGCATCTGGTCGGTGTAGAATTTCTCCGTCAGCACGCTGGAGCCGTGATCCTGGATGAACTTCAGCTGTTCGGGAGAAATGTCGACCGGATTGCGCTCGACCATGTCGGGATAGGGCGCGGCGGGTGTGCGGTCGACTGGCGCGACAAATTCGTTCGTCAGCGCGCCGTCATAGCCGACTTCCTTCAGCGTCTGCACGATCCGTGGCCAATCAATCTGGCCAAGGCCGGCGGCAAAGCGGTTGTTGTCGGCAACGTGGAAGTCGAACAGCCGTTTGCCGACCTGACGGATCGCGTCATGGACGTTAAATTCTTCCATATGGATGTGATAGGCGTCGAGGCAGACGCCGCATTCGGGGCTGACCGCATCGGCCAGGGCCAACGCCTGCGCGCCGCGGTTGAACAGATAGGTCTCGAAGCGGTTGAGCGGCTCGACCGCGATCTTGACGCCGACCTTCTTGGCATGGGTGAAGCATTCGCGGGTGGCGTCGACCACCCACTTCCATTCCTCTTCCTCGGTGCCGTCCGGTACCACTTTGCCGACGGTCGCGGGCACCAGCGTTATGATCTCGCCATCAAGTTCGCTGACCATGGTCAGCACGTCCTTGACGTACTGCACCGAGCGTTCGCGCTGGCCCTGGTCCCTGGCGGCAAGGTTGCGTTCGCCCAGCATCAGCGTCACCGACCCCCAGCAGCGGATGCCGTACTCTTTCAGCAGCGCGCGGGTCTCCTTGGTCTTGTATTGCTCGGGCTCGCCGGAAATCTCGATCGACTCGTAGCCGAATTTCTTGATGCGCTTCAGCGTCACCTCCAACGGTTCCGCGCGCATCCAGTTGTGCGTCGAAAGATGCATGGTCTATCCTTCCCAGAATTCGTCTGTGCCAGTTCGCCTGCGATGCGCCCCACAAGGCGCGTCGCGTGTTTCCTCCCCAAGGCGCTCCAGCGTTTTTGCGCAACTGGTTCGACCAATTGGGCCCTAATGGAGGTCTACAGCAATTTTTGTCGCGCGGCAAGAACCGCCGCCATGCGATACCGGCATCTGTGTACCGTATTGATTATGCTGGTATATATCGCCAAAAATGGAATGCCCTGGCAGCTTTGCGCGCGAGTCAAATGGCTTGACCCATTTTCGGTATTTGGTAATACCAGAATGCCGATACGAGAATGCACATCGCAAGAGACCAAAGAGGCTGGCCCTGCTTTCATCAGGCGCTATGCTTGGTCCTTGGAAAAATGAATTGGGAGGATGCCGATGCCGTCGACAATGAAGGGTCCGGGGCTGTTTCTGGCGCAGTTCGCGGGGGATACCGCGCCGTTCAATTCGCTGGGCTCGATCACCAAATGGGCGGCCGGTCTCGGTTACAAGGGCGTGCAGATCCCGACCTGGGATGCACGCCTGTTCGACCTCAAGAAGGCGGCATCTTCCAAGACCTATTGCGACGAGGTGAAAGGCATCTGCGCGGATGCCGGCGTCGAGATCACCGAACTGTCGACGCATCTTCAAGGGCAGCTGGTGGCGGTGCACCCGGCCTATGATGCCCAGTTCGACGGCTTTGCACCGCCTGCGGTGCACAACAACCCCAAGGCCAGGCAGAAATGGGCGGTCGAACAGATGGAGTTCGGCGCCAAGGCCTCGAAGAATCTTGGCCTGAAAACCTCGGTGACTTTTTCCGGCGCTCTGGCCTTCCCGTATCTCTATCCCTGGCCACAGCGGCCGGCCGGGCTGATCGAGGAGGCCTTTGCCGAACTCGGCAAGCGCTGGAAGCCGATCCTCGACGTCTATGACGAGAACGGCGTCGACGTCGGCTATGAGATCCATCCCGGCGAGGACATCTTCGACGGCGCCACCTTCGAAATGTTCCTCGATGCGGTTGGCGGCCACAAGCGCTGCAACATCAACTACGACCCATCGCATTTCCTTTTGCAGCAGCTCGACTATCTCGAATTCATCGACATCTATCACGAGCGGATCAAGGCCTTCCATGCCAAGGATGCCGAGTTCAATCCGACGGGGCGGCAAGGCGTCTATTCCGGCTATCAGAGCTGGACCAATCGCGCGGGGCGATTCCGCTCGCTTGGCGACGGGCAGGTCGATTTCGGCGGCATCTTCTCCAAGCTTACCCAGTATGGTTACGATTCCTGGGCGGTGCTGGAGTGGGAGTGTTGCCTCAAGCATCCGGAGGACGGCGCGGCCGAAGGCGCGCCCTTCATCCAGCACCACATTATCCGGGTGACGGAAAAGGCCTTTGATGATTTCGCCGGCGGCACCACCGACAAGAAGATGCTGCGCGCCATGATGGGTATTTGAGACAAGCAGGAGAAAGACATGGTCGGCGCATCGAAGTCGGAAGCGGGAGGCGGCCCGATCCGCTATGGCATGGTTGGCGGCGGCCAAGGCGCCTTCATCGGCGCGGTGCACCGGATCGCGGCGCGCATGGACAATGACTTCGTGCTGGTGGCCGGCGCCCTGTCGGCCAATCCCGAGCGCGCCAAGGCTTCCGCCGCCGAACTCGGTCTCGACCCGGCGCGCAGCTACGCCTCCTATGCCGAGATGGCCAAGGCCGAGGCCACGCGCCCGGACGGCATCGAAGCGGTGGCGATCGTCACCCCCAACAATGTGCACGTGCCGGCGGCCAAAGCGTTTCTCGAGGCCGGCATCCACGTCATCTGCGACAAGCCGCTGGCGACGACTTTGGCCGAGGCCAAGAAGCTCGCGGCCGTGGTTGAAAAGACCGGCAAGGTGTTCGTGCTGACGCACAATTACACTGCCTATCCGATGATCCGGCAGGCGCGCGAGATGGTGGCCAAGGGGCAGCTTGGCGACATCCGCATCGTTCAGTCCGAGTACCCGCAGGACTGGCTGACCGAGGATCTTGCCGCCACCGGCCAGAAGCAGGCGGCGTGGCGCTCCGACCCCAAGCAGGCGGGCGCGGGCGGCGCGCTCGGCGACATCGGCACGCATGCCTACAATCTGGCGCGCTTCGTCTCGGGTCTGGAGCTCGATTCCCTGTCGGCCGATCTCGACGCTTTCGTGCCGGGGCGGCTGCTCGACGACAATGTCAATGTCATGCTGCGCTTCAAGCCGGTCGGCAAGGTGCATCCGGCCAAGGGCATGATCTGGGCGAGCCAGGTGGCGCCCGGCCACGAGAACGGGCTGAAGCTGCGCATCTACGGCTCGAAGGGCGGCCTGGAATGGGTGCAGGCCGATCCGAACTATCTCTGGTACACGCCGTTCGGCCAGCCCAAGCAGCTGCTCACCCGCAACGGCGCCGGCGCGCTGCCAGTTGCGGGGCGCGTCAGCCGCGTTCCGTCTGGCCATCCGGAAGGCTATCTCGAAGGCTTCGCCAACATCTACCAGGAGGCGGCGCGGGCGATCCGCGCGGCACGCAAGAAGGGCGGCAAGCCGGGCAAGGACGTGGTGTTCCCGACCATCCAGGACGGCGTCGAAGGTATGGCGTTCATCGAGGCCTGCGTGAAGTCATCGAAGAAGAACGGGGCGTGGACGAAACTTTAGGGAGCGCCTGCGCCAAGTCTCTTCTCCCTTCGGGGAGAAGGTGGCCGCGAAGCGGCCGAATGAGGGCGCATGGTGCGAGGTGCGAAAGAAACCAGCGCGCGCCGTCAAACGGGGAGGGGCTGTCGATGAAAATCGGCATGTGCATGTTTTTGTGGACGACTTCCGTGTCTAAGAAACACGAGCCGTTGCTGCGCGACATCAAGGCGACCGGCTTCGACGGCGTCGAGATACCGATCTTCTCAGGCACGCCAGAGGACTACAAGAAGCTTGGCGATTTGCTCGACCGCATCGGGTTGGAGCGCACGGCTGTTACGGCGATGGGCGACCCGGCGATGAATCTGATTTCGCCGGATGCCGCGACCCGCAAGGCCGGCATCGGCTACATGAAATGGGCGATCGATTGCGCCCAGGCGCTCGGCGCGAGTACGCTGAGCGGGCCGCTGCATTCGACGCTCGGCGCCTTCTCCGGCAGCGGGCCGACCGCTGCCGAGAAGAAGCGCTCGATCGCCTCGCAGCGCGCCATTGGCGATCATGCCGGCAAGCGGAACATTACCATCGGGTTGGAGGCGCTCAACCGTTTCGAGTGCTATCTGCTGAACACGATGGCCGATCTGTCCGAACACGTCGACGCCATCGACCGGCCGCACATCAAGGCGATGTACGACACCTTCCACGCCAATATCGAGGAGGCCGACCCGATCGGCGCCTACATGAAGCACCGGCGGAATGTCGTGCACATCCACATTTCGGAGAACGATCGCGGCGTGCCGGGGCGCGGGAACATTCCGTGGAAAGAGACTTTCTCGGCCATCCGCAAGAGCGGCTATGACGATTGGCTGACGATCGAGGCGTTTGGCAGATCGCTGAAGGATCTGGCGGCGGCGACCAAGGTGTGGCGGGATTTTTCCGAGACGCCGGAGGCAGTTTATCGCGAGGGATACAGGCATATCAGGGATGGGTGGAAGCGGGCGGCTTAGCCGCTCACTTCCTCATCCACGGGCGGAGCGGGAGCGCAGCGGACGCGGAGACCCGAGGACCCATGCCGCGACTGTCGCGCGCCGCAGCGGTGCAGGTAGGAGATGCGAATGGACGCCTCTTTTTGCACCGCTGGATTTTAGCGCAGACGTCACCGAATGAATCCTCGGGTCTGCGCCGCGTCGCTTCGCTCCTTGCAACGCCCATGGATGAGGAAGGGACCGGGCTTTTCGCAAATCGCCGCGGTATGCGATCTGCCTCAACTCGGCACTTATCGCTCCACCAGATTTTTTCGGATGTCTTGCCCCACCTCGATCACAGCCTTGATCAACCCCGATTTCTCATGCGCCCAGCGGGTGAGATCATCCGGCGTGCCGGCCAGCGTGGTGCGGTGGGTGACGAGTTTTGCCAGCGGCACGGCGCCGTTGCGGATCGAGGCGGCGACGTGGTCGAAATCGACTTTCAGCGCGTTGCGGCTGCCGATCAATGTCATTTCGCGCTTGTGGAATTCCGGGTCGGAAAAGACGATGTCATCCTTGACGACGCTGACCAGCACGAGCGTGCCGCCATGCGCGACATGGGCGAAGGCCGACTGCACCGAGGCGGTGTTGCCGGTGGCGTCGAAGACGACGTCGAACCCTTCGCCGCCGGTTGCCTCGCGCACCAGTTCGGCTGCCGCTTTTTGTGAACCGTCGAGCGTGGCGAAGCCGAGTTCGCCTTTTGCAAAATCCAGCCGCTCCGTGCTCATGTCGAGCAGGCTGACATCGAGCCCGGCGATGCGCGCAAACAGCGCTGCGCCAAGGCCGATCGGCCCGGCGCCGATGACCAGCGTGCGGGCGCCTGGTTCGGCGCGGGCACGCCGCACGGCATGCGCGCCGATGGCGAGGAATTCCACCGCCGCCGCGTCGGCCAGCGACAAGCCGTTTGCCGGATAAAGATTCTGCGCCGGCACCAGGATCTGCTCGGCCATGGCGCCGTCGCGATGCACGCCAAGCACTTCGATCCTGACGCAGCAATTCGGCTTGCCGTTCCGGCAGGCGATGCATTTTCCGCAAGCGAGATAGGGATTGATGATGACGGGCTCGCCCACGGCAAGGTCGACATCTTCGCCGGTCTCGACGACGGTGCCCGACACTTCATGGCCCATGATGCGGGGATAGGCAAGGAACGGGTGCTTGCCTTCGAAGATGTGGTAGTCGGTGCCGCAGATGCCGACATGGCTGACGGCAACCAGCGCCCAGCCGGCAGGCGGCGCTCCTGGCGCCGGCCGGTCTTCCAGGACAAGCTCGCCGGGCGAGCGGCAGACAACAGCTTTCATTCGGCAATTCCAGTGTTCAAAAAGGCGCCGGTCCGTTGTTGAGCGGACCGACACGGAAGGTCAGGGAGGATTACTTGCCGCGACGGCGCAGCCCGTCGAAATAGACGATGATTATGATCAGCGCGCCGGTGATGATGCGCTGCCAGAACGAGTTGACGTTGAGCAGATTGGCGCCGTTGTTGATGGTGGCCAGGATGAAGGCGCCGAGCAGTGGGCCATGCACCGAGCCGACGGCGCCGAACAGCGAGGTGCCGCCGATCACCGATGAGGCGATCGCCTGCAACTCCCAACCTTCCGCCTGGGTCGGGTTGCCGATGCCGATGCGCGCCGCCAGCAGCACGCCGACGAAGGCCGCGCATAGGCCCGACAGCGTGTAGGCCATGTAGATGGTGCGCTGGACATTGACGCCCGAGAGGCGCGAGGCCTCGGCATTGGATCCCACAGAGAAGAGATAGCGGCCCCAGCGGCTGTGGTGCAGGAAGATGTAGGCCGGGATACCGACCAGGATCACCATCCAGAACAGATTGGGGATGCCGACAAAGGAACTGCGCGAGAACGCGGTGAAGCTGTCGCTGTTGATGTTGATCGAATTGCCGTTGGTCATCAACAGGCCGATGCCGCGCAACGAGGTCAGCGTCGCCAGCGTGATGATGAAGGGCGGCAGGCCCATCTTGACGATGCCGAAGCCATGGAACAGGCCGATGGCAACGCCGACCAGCAGCGTCACCAGAATGGCGACCCAGATCGGGAAGCCGGCATTGATCATCATGGCGACAATGACGGTGGCGAAGCCGACCACGGCGCCGACCGAGAGGTCGATGCCGCCGGTGATGATGACGAAGGTCTGGCCGACCGCCATGATGGCGATCATCGAGCCCTGCCGCAAAAGATTGGCGATGTTGTTGGAGGAGGCGAAGCTCGGCGTCGCCACCGACAGCACGATCCAGAGCAGAACCAGCAACGCCAGAAGCGTCAGCCCGAACAGGACGTTGTAGTTCCGTTTCGGTTTTTCGATCGCGGCGGTTTCGATGCTCATGGTTCCTCCCGTTTCTTCTTGTCTGGACGGCGTTTTCAGCCGATCGCCTGCGTCAGCACGTCTTCATGGCTGGCGGCGCGAAAACCGTGGCTGGCGACCAGTTTGCCGCGCCGGAACACGTGCAGCGTATCGGCGAGCTCGTAAACCTCGGGCAGATAGGACGAGATCAGGATGATGCCGGCGCCCTTGGACAACAGTTCCCCGAACAGGCGGTAGATCTCGGCCTTGGTGCCGACATCGACGCCGACGGTCGGCTCGTCGAAGATGAACAGCTTGGCGCCATGCGCCAGCCATTTGCCGATGACGATCTTCTGCTGGTTGCCGCCGGACAGGCTGGAGGCCAGGGCGCCGCGCGTCGGCGTTTTGATGCGGAGGCCGGCGATCTGGCGATCGGCCTCGGCCTTTTCCTTCGCACCGGAGATCAGCATGTTGCTGGAGATGCGCTTGTAGATCGGCAGGTTGAGGTTGAGGCCGACCGGCAGGTTCAGGCACAGGCCCTGGTCGCGGCGGCTTTCCGGCGCCAGCGCCATGCCGAGCTTGATCGCGTCGTGCTCGGAATTGATGTGGACCGGCTTGCCTTGCCAAAGGACCTGTCCGGCCGACTTCTTGTGGCGGCCATAGAGCGTGGTGACGAACTCGCTCCGCCCGGCGCCGATCAGGCCATAGAGCCCGACGATCTCGCCGGCGCGCACCGTCATCGAGACGTCTTCGAAACCCTTGCCCGACAGGTTTTTCGCTTCAACGATCACGGCACCGGGGGTGAAATGCTCCTTATGGTAGACTTGCTCGATCGAGCGGTTGATCATCATCTTGACCAGCTCGGCGTCATTGGTCTCGGCAATGTTGCGGGTGCCGACCAGCGTGCCGTCGCGCAGCACCGAGACGCGATCGGCGAGTTCGAACACCTCTTCCATGCGATGGCTGATGTAGATGATGGTGACGCCTTCGCCCTTGAGCCTGCGGATCAGCGTGAACAGCTGGTCGGCTTCCTTGCGGGTGAGATAGGCGGTCGGCTCGTCGAAGATCAGGAATTTGGTGCCGCGCACGGTGGCGCGGGCGGCGGCGATCAGCTGCTGCTGGCCGATGGTGAGGTCACCCAGCATGACATGCGCCGGCAGGTCGAAGCCGAGACCGTCGATGATCTTCTGCGCTTCCTTGACCATGGCGCGCTGCTGCAGGATGCCGAAGCGCGAATTCTCCTCGCCGAGGAACATGTTGGCGGCGACGGTGAGATGGCGACAGAGCACGACCTCCTGATGCACGGCGTTGATGCCCAGCGCCATTGCCTCGTGCGGGGTTGCCAGCGCTGCCGGCTTGCCCTCCCAGACGACATCGCCGGAGGTGCGCGGCATGACGCCGGTCAGAAGCTTGATCAAGGTGGATTTGCCGGCGCCGTTCTCGCCGACGATGGCGTGGATCTCACCTGCCTTGAAGGCAAGGTGAACGGGCTTCAGCGCATGCGTGCCGGGATAGCGCTTTTCCAGCCCGTGCAGTTCGAGGATCGTCCTGCCGGGCGCTAGCGTTGGGGCCGGGTGCAGTTCCTGCGCCATGGGCGTCATGACAATCCTCCCAGATTGGCCTTACGATTGGCACGTCGCGATGCAGTCAAGCCGCATCGTCGAGGTGATTCAAGCCGGTGGATATTCAAGCTTGTATCCGGTGTTTCCGGGGCGCGAGGCCCCGGAAAGGATTTTTGGTCGACGGGCTCAGAGCTTCGGGTTGAGCAGGGCGTCGATCTTGGGGTCTTTCATGTTTGCCTTGGTCACCAGGTTGGCGCCTGTGTCGACATTGGCCTCGACCTTCTCGCCCTTCGAGGCGGCGAGCGCGGTCTTGATGCCGTCATAGCCCATCCGGTACGGATCCTGGACGACGAGCGCGGAAATGACGCCGTCATTGAGGAACTTGATCAGCTTCTCGTCGCTGTCGAAGCCGACCAGCGCCAGCTTGCCGCCAAGGTTGTTCTCGGCGACTGCCTGACCGACGCCCTGCGCCATGATCAGGTTGGACGCGAAGATGCCCTTGAGGTTCGGGTTGGCGGTGATCAGGTCGGTGGCGATGTTGAGACCGGTCGTTGCCTGGCCGTCGGCATATTTGTCGGCGACGAGCTTCAGCCCCGGATATTTCGCGGCCAGCTGCTCGGTGAAGCCCTGCTTGCGCTGCTCCAGCGAACCGGCGCCCGGCGCGTTGGTGATCAGCGCGACGTCGCCCTCGATCTTGCCGCCATTGGCTTCGCCGATGGCTGCTGCAAGACCGTCAGCGGCGACGCGACCGCCCTGCACATTGTCGGTGGTCAGGAACGAGGTGAACGCCTTGGAGTCGGCGCCGGAGTCGATGCCGATGACCTTGACCTTGCTGGCCGCTTCATCGATGGGCTTGCCGAGCGCCTTGAATTCGGTCGGCGCGATGACGATCGCGGCCGGGTTGCCGGCGACGGCATTCTCGAGGATCGAAACCTGGCCGTTGACGTCGGTTTCAGCCTGGGCGCCGAGTTCGGGTACGTTGACGCCGAGATCCTTGCCGGCCTTGCGGGCGCCGGCCAGGACGATCTGCCAGTAGAAGGACGTGGTGTCCTTGACGATGATCGGAATGGTCACGTCCGCCGCCGAAGCCGGCGCCGTGTGCAGCGTGCCGGCAAGCATCGAGGCGGCAGCAAGTGCCATCAGTGAGCGGCGGTTGAGAATGCTGGTCACGAATTTCATTAGGAATCCTCCCTAGATCGCCCGGTGAAGGTTGCGGAAGCTCCATTTGGATAGGCGCGGCCCAAAAGGAACTTTATCAATAAAAAACAGTTGCCCTTTTTGATAGTGCATCGGTCCGGCCGACGCAAGCGGTGTTTCATATAGGCCTGCGCATGGCTCGGCGGGGAAACCTCCCTGCCGATCCTCAGTGCCACGTCCAGACGCTCCCGATCCTCCTTGATCATCATGGAATATTAATTCCACCGTCGAGTCAATATGGAATATTCATTCCTTCTTGAGAGCCGTGATCGTGGCGTTTCGTCAGCCGAGCTCCTGAACGATGGTGTAGGGAGTGTAGCGGGCGAATTCCGCTTGCGGCACCTGGACGTTGAACAGGTCGAGGTTGCGCGTCAGGTTGGCGGGCTTGGCCGTTCCGGTCAGCACGCTGGCCACGACAGGCTCCTGCAGCGGAAACTGCAATGCAGCCGCCGCCAGCGGATATCCGCCCTCATCAGCGATTTTCTCCATCGCCCCAACACGCTCGAGTATGTCCTGCGTCGCCGGCAGATAATCGAAATGCGCGCCGTGCACCGGCCCGGTCGCCAGGATGCCGGAGTTGAAAACGCCGCCGATGATGAGCGAAGTCTGTCGCTCACGACACAGCGGCAGCAACTCGGCTTCAGCCGAGCGGTCGAGCAGCGAATAGCGGCTGGCCAGCAGGATGCAGTCGAGCGGTGCTTCGCGCAATACGTCGAGGCAGATCTGCACCTCGTTGACGCCGAGCCCATAGGCGGAAATCACACCGGACGTTTTAAGCTCTTCCAGCGCCTTCAACCCGCCGTCCACCAGCTGGCGAAAGTGCAGCTTCGTCTTCTCGACGCCATGTGTGTAGGTGCCGATGTCGTGCACAAACAGGATGTCTATCCGGTTCAGCCCGAGCCGCGCATAGGAGAACTCGACCGAGCGCATGATGCCGTCATAGGAGTAGTCGTAGTCGAGCGCGAAGGGCAGCGGGTCGACATAGGAATGATCGGGAACCTGGTCTTCCGGCACCGGGCGGAACAGCCGTCCGACCTTGGTCGACAGCACATAGGAATCCCGCGGCTTGTAGCGCAGGAAATCGCCGGTCCGCCGTTCCGACAGGCCGAAGCCATAGAAGGGCGCGGTGTCGAAATAGCGCAGGCCGGCATCCCAGGCTGTCTGCAGCGTCTCCATCGCCGCTTCGCGCGGACAGGCCCGGTAGAGCCCGCCGATCGCCGCCCCGCCGAAGCTTATCTCGGTTACCTCGAGCGCAGTCGTGCCGATGCGGCGTTTGTCCATCCACAGCCTCCCCTTGTGAGCCGTCTTTGCAGCCCGCTTTTTTCGTCGGTGGTTAGAGCGTCGCGCCGAGGTGCCACGGCACGAACTCGTTGTCGCCGTAGCCGAACGCCTCGCTCTTGGTCTTGCGGCCCGATGCCGTCTCGACGATGAGTTCGAAGAGTTCCCGGCCCATGCCGGCGATGGTCTTCTCACCCGAAGCGATGACGCCGCAATTGACGTCCATGTCCTCTTCCATCTGGTGGTACATGGTCGAGTTGGTGGCGACCTTGATCGACGGCGTGGGCCGGCAGCCGAAGCAGGAGCCGCGGCCGGTGGTGAAGACGATGATGTTGGCGCCGCCCGCCACCTGACCGGTCGCCGAGACCGGGTCGTAACCGGGCGTGTCCATGAACACCAAGCCACTGCCGGTGACCTTTTCGGCATAACCGAAGACGCCGTTGAGCGGAGTCTGGCCGCCTTTGGCCACGGCGCCCAGCGACTTTTCCAGGATGGTGGTCAGGCCACCGCGCTTGTTGCCGGGCGAGGGGTTGTTGTCGATCGAGGCGCCGTGCTTGGCGACATGGTCCTCCCACCATTTGACGAAACCGTCGAGCTTCTTGGCGATCTCCGGCGTTGCCGCGCGATAGGCGAGCAGATGTTCGGCGCCATAGATCTCCGTCGTCTCCGACAGGATGCCGATGCCGCCGACGCCGGCCAGGATGTCGACCGCCGCTCCCAGCGCGGGATTGGCGGTGATGCCCGACATGCCGTCGGAACCGCCGCATTGCAGGCCGACGACGATCTCCGAGACCGGGATCGGCTCGCGCTGATACTGGCCGACTTCCTCGGCGATTTCGGCGAGCACGCCCATCGCTTTTTCGACCGATTTGCGCGAACCGCCGGCGTCCTGGATGTTGAAATGGCGTTTTCCCGCCGCCGCACCTTTCTGGCCGTAAAGGGTAAGCTGGTTGACCTCGCAGCCGAGGCCGACCATCAGCGCGCCGCCGAAATTCGGGTGGCGGGTGTAGCCGGCGAGCGTGCGGTGCAGCACCATCATGCCGTCGCCGGTGCCGCTCATGCCGCAGCCCTGGCCATGGACGATCGGGACGAAGCCGTCGATCCCCGGATATTTCGGCAGCAGCACGCGGTTGGCCTCGTCGGCGATGGC
Organism: Mesorhizobium sp. M0772; assembly: GCF_040320135.1. Lineage (NCBI taxonomy): Bacteria > Pseudomonadati > Pseudomonadota > Alphaproteobacteria > Hyphomicrobiales > Phyllobacteriaceae > Mesorhizobium > Mesorhizobium sp. M0772. Next base: position 79,289 of record NZ_JAMYPB010000004.1, read on the forward strand.
GTGGCAGACGGTGGCCGAGCAATTGACGCTGGCGATGATGCCGATGAAGTTGCGGGTGCCGGCACGGCCATCGGCGCGACGATAGCCCATGAATGTCCGGGCGCGGTCAGCTTCGGTGGCGTGCTCGGCCTCGCTCGGCGGCACCACCGGCAGGCGGCCGGATTCAAAAACCAGATTGTGCGAATGGACGTGGTCGCCGGGCGCGATGTCCTGGGTGGCGCGGCCGATGGCCTGGGCATACTTGACCACCGCCTCGCCGGCGGCGATAGGCTTGATCGCCACCTTGTGGCCGGGCTCGATCAAGGCCGTGGCGACGGCGCCGCCGGGCAGAGGGGTGCCGATCTCGATGCGGCCATTGGCGACCGCGACATTGTCGGCGGGGGACAGAAGAATGCTGTTCGAGGCGTTCACGGGCAGTTTCCTGGGTCTGTTCCTGGGGATGCGCGGATTGACACGCGTCTGTTTACATATAATGTCTTTTATCGTGAAAAAACATTTGTACGTCAATTGTTTTTTCAGGAGGAGACCATGCGTCCGATGGACGCTTGGCTTGTGGGGAGCGGCGTCTGACACGCAGAGCGTTTTGCTTTGCCGGGTGAGCGCCAGGACATATGTGATATCGCGCTTCAAGCCAGCCACAGCAAGCGCCGGCGCGCAACGGGGCAGGGATGTCGAAGAGCAACAACGTCTACAAGGACGCTTACAACAGGGGTCTGCGGCTGCTCGATGAGACGCAGAGCCTGCCGTCGGAGCCGGAGCTGGGCACTTTGCTTGGCGTCAGCCGTACCACCGTGCGCACCATTCTGGCGCGCATGGAAGAGACCGGGCTGATCGCGTGGAACAAACGCAGCAAGACAGTGCTCAGGACGCCGAAGCCGGATGATTTCTTCCCCGAGGAGGAGACAGACACACTGGCCCAGATCATCGAGCGGTCGTTTATGCGCAGGTTGCTGGCCGGCGGCGCCGAGGCCGGCATGCAGATCAACGAGCTCGAACTGGCGCGCGAGATCGGCGTCGGCACCACCAGCGTGCGAGAGTTCCTCATCCGCTTCTCCCGATTCGGCCTGATCGAGAAGCGGCGCAACAGCCACTGGGTGCTGAAAGGATTTACGCGAGCCTTCGCGCTCGAACTCACTGAAATCCGCGAGATGTTCGAGATACGCTCGGCGGCGGCCTTTGCCGCCTTGCCTGGGGACAGTCCGGTCTGGGCGGATCTCGACCGGCTGGAAGACGAGCACCGGCTTCTGGCCAGCGAAATCGCCGTCCGCTTCAACGAATTCTCTGAGCTAGACGAGCGCTTCCACCGGCTGATCCACCGGGCGTCGCACAACCGCTTCATCGTCGATTTCTACGACGTCATCGCCATGATCTTTCACTACCACTACCAGTGGAACAAGGCGCAAGAGCGCGAGCGCAACGAAGTCGCGGTGAGCGAGCATCTCGCCTACATCGCGGCGCTGAAATCGCGCGATCTCGGCAAGGTCGACGCCGCCTGCCGCAAGCATCTGAAGTCGGCACGCCACACGCTGTTGACGTCGATTCCGGAAATCGGCGGCCGCCCGGCTTCCTGAGCGCGACGTCCGAAGGGAGGTTATGCGCACAAGATCTTTGCCTATGCATGTCGTTATCCCAAACCGCAGCGCACTTTTTGGCGACATGGATTGAACGCGCCGCGTTGCCGCAGCGATGATTTGGCGATTTTCCGCCGACATGCCGCGTGCTAGATATCCAAGCGTTGCTGCGTGAAGAGGCAGGTCTTTGGACTTCCGGCGTAAGAGATGGAGCATGACGGCCGCCTTTGTCGCGGCCTGTGTGCTGCTGCTCCAGTCGACGCTCGGCGTGTTTGCCTTCGGCATTGCGCCGGATGCCTCGCAACTCGACGTTTTCGGCAACGTCATCTGTACACATGAGGGGGCGGTCCAGCTTCCCGGCGGCGATCCGCACCAGCAGCATATGCCGGCGTGCTGCATGCTCGGCTGCAGCATGGCCTCCGTCGCCTATGCGCCGCCGGCAGGCGTCGGCCTGGCGCCGGTCAGCCAGTACTTGGAAACAGTCGCTTTTGCCCCGCCGGCAGTCAGGCATCCCGACGTCACGCGCGAGCGCTCTCCGGCCAATCCGCGCGCGCCGCCGCTTGCGGGCTGAAAACCGCCGCTCGCTTTGCGTAACCTGCGCAGGCGATAATCATCCAATGACAAACACGTTCGCAGCCCGACAACGGCGCGACCTTATATTCATGGAGCCTACCCATGTTCCGTTTTCTTCGTGCCGGCGCGTTGCACCGCAGCACCCGTTTATTCAGCACTATCGAGCAGCGTCTCGGCAGCGCCCTGTTCGCCTTTGCACTGTTGTTCGTCGGCTCCCATTCCGTCCTTGCGCATGAATTCAAGGCCGGTGACATCGAGATCAAGCATCCCTGGTCGCGCGCCACGCCGGCCGGCGCCAAGGTTGCCGGCGGCTATTTCACCATCGTCAACAAGGGCAGCGCGCCGGACCGGCTGCTGTCGATTGCCTCCGATATTTCGGGCAAGGCCGAACTGCATGAAATGGGAGTCAAAGACGGCGTCATGACCATGCGCCCGGTCAGTGGCGGCCTGGATATCCCGGCGGGCGGCAAGATCACGCTGGGTCCCGGCGCCTACCACGTGATGTTCATGGATTTGAAGCAGCCGCCTAAAGAAGGCCAGATGTTTGCCGCCACGCTGACTTTCGAGAAGGCCGGAACCGTGACCGTCGAGTTTGCCGTGCAAGCCATAGGCAGCGCGCCACCCCTCGAAGACAACGACTGACCAATCAATTTGCCAACCGATTTTTCGAGAGGGACCATCATGAACAAGTATCTTTTGCCGGCCGCTGCATTTCTTGTCCTGGGGACGAGCGCTGCCTTCGGCCATATCACGCTCGAAACCCAGGAAGCGCCGGTCGGTTCGACCTACAAGGCCGTGCTGCGCGTGCCGCATGGCTGCGAAGGCAAGGCGACGATTGCCGTGCGCGTGCAGATCCCGGAAGGGGTGATCGGGGTGAAGCCGATGCCCAAGCCCGGCTGGACGCTGCAGGTCAAGAAAGGCAAGTACGAGAAATCCTACCAGCTCTATGGCGAGGCGGTGACCTCGGGCGTCAAGGAAGTCGACTGGAGCGGCGGCAGCCTGCCGGATGAATTTTATGACGAGTTCGTCTTCCGCGGCACGTTGGCCGCCGATCTGCCGGCCGGGCAAAAACTCTATTTTCCGGTGGTGCAGGAATGCGATGGCGCCACCACGCGTTGGATAGAGATTCCGGCGGCTGGTCAGGATGAGGATGCGCTGGAAGATCCGGCGCCCGGCCTCAACCTGCTGCCGAAGAAATGATGCATTGGCGGCGCGCTGCTTCGAAGCGGCGCGCCACTGTTTTGGTGGATGGCATGAACGTGGCCTGTTTCCAGCGGATGGAACGGACAGCCGGCAGGTGCTTCGGCCTGCTGGCCGCGATCCTGCTGCTTGCCGTCCTTGCCACGCCAAACCAGGCCTTTGCCCATGTGGCGCTGATCAAGGCCGAGCCTGCCGACGGCGCGGTTCTGGAGCGAGCGCCGACGCAATTTTCGCTGACCTTCAGCGAGCCTGTGTCGCCGCTGGTGCTGACCTTGGTGCGGCCCGACGGTACGCCTGTCGCTTTGACCTCGTTTCGGTTGAGCGACCAAACGGTTGAGATCGACAATCCACAAAAGCTCGGGCCGGGCACCCATGTCTTGAGCTGGCGGGTGATTTCCGCCGATGGCCATCCGGTCGGCGGCTCGGTGCTGTTTTCCGTTGGCGCGCCAAGTGCGGCGCCGGCGGTGGGGGAAGCTGTCGATATAGATTTGCGGTCAGCGATCTGGACCGGCAAGGTTCTTCTCTACATCGGGCTTTTCCTCGGCATTGGCGGCGCCTTCGCGCTGACATGGCTGGCGCAAGGCCAGCGCTCAGGCCAGCGCTTCGTCATTGCCGCCATCCTGTGCGGGCTGGTCGCAGCACCCCTGTCGCTCGGGTTCCAGGGGCTAGACGCGCTGGGCGCGCCACTCGCCCGGCTGGCGCAACCGGTGGTCTGGCGGACGGCGCTTGGCACCAGCTTCGGCTGGACGGTGCTGATTTCGCTGGCGGCGCTCGGGCTTGGCCTGCTGTCGTTGGTCGGATCGCGTGCTGGCGCCAGGCCGTTGGCGCTCGCCGGGCTGGCCGGTGTGGGTGCAGCCCTTGCCGCCAGCGGCCATGCCAGTGCAGCCGAACCGCAATGGCTGACGCGGCCTATGGTGTTCCTGCATGGCGCCGGCATCGCTTTCTGGGCTGGAGCATTGCTGCCGCTCGGCCTGGCGTTGAGCAGCCAATCGGTGGAAGCCGGGGCGTTCCTGCGGCGGTTTTCGCGCGCGATCATGCCCGTGGTGGTAGTGCTTGCCGCCGCCGGTGTGGTGCTCGCCATCATCCAGGTGCAGACACCGGCGGCACTGGTCAACACCGCCTATGGCCGGCTGCTGCTGATCAAGCTGGCGCTGCTGGTGTTTCTGTTCACGCTGGCGGCGGTCAATCGATGGCGGCTCACCGCCTTGGCCGAGGCCGGAGCGACGGAAGTGCGGCGACGGCTTAGCCGCTCGATCTCAGTCGAAATGCTGATCGTGCTCCTGATCTTCGGCGTTGCCGCCGGCTGGCGCTTCACGCCGCCGCCACGGGCCCTGGCAATCGCCGCGGCACAACCGACGTCGACCCATATCCACACTATGAAGGCGATGGCCGACATCGACATCACGCCCGGCCATACCGGGGAGGTCACCGCCTCCATCGTCATCATGACCGGCGATTTCGGCCCGCTCGACGCCAAGGAAGTGACGCTGGTGCTGTCCAAGCCCGATTCGGGGATCGAGCCGATCAAGCGTCCGGCGACCAAGCCAGGCGACGGCACCTGGCGCGTCGATAATCTCGTCATTCCGATTCCAGGCCGCTGGACGGCGCGGCTCGATATTCTGGTTTCGGATTTCGAAGTGGTAAAGATCGAAGCGCCGATCGATATCCGCGCCGAGTGATATTCAGCCCGCCTGCGAAGGGCGCTCAGCCGAGTTCCTGGGCTAACCCGATGAGATGCCCTTCCGGCCCGCGGATGTAGCAGAGCCGATACACGTCCTGGTAACGGACGACTTCACCGGCCAGCTGCGCGCCACGCTTGCGGAGCCTTTCAAGCGTGTCGTCGATGTCGTCCACGGTAAACATGACGCGCAGGTAGCCCAGGGCATTGACCGGGGCGTTGCGGTGATCGGCGACGACCGTCGGCGTGAGGAAGCGGGAGAGCTCGAGCCGGCTATGGCCATCCGGTGTGCACATCATGGCAATCTCGACGTGCTGATCGCCGAGCCCGGTGACACGTCCGGCCCACTCGCCTTCGATCGTCGCCCGCCCTTCCAGTTCGAGGCCGAGCTCGCGAAAGAAGGCAATCGTCTCGTCGAGGTCATCGACGACGATTCCGACATTGTCCATCCGTTTGACTGCCATAAGTTCAACCTAACGTCATATGTTCGATCGGCAAGGCGTCGCCTGGTCACCAACTGACCCTTCCTGACTCGGTCTGACACAACGCAGACGCAACACAATTCGGCGAGGCGGTTGACGTGGCGCGAAAGGCCCGTCAATCATCTCGCCGAAAAATGGGCATCCCGAAAAACGCGGCCTCAACAAAATCCGAAAGCAGGGAAGAAACGATGGAAAAAGCCGAAATAGGCCTGATCGGCCTTGGCACAATGGGCTCCAACCTCGCGCTCAACATTGCCGAGCACGGGCACCGCATCGCCGTCTTCAACCGCACCAAGGCGCGCACCGATGCCTTCCTCGAAGGCGCCGGTTCGCTCAGGGACATGGTGGTGCCCTGCTACAGCCTGGAGGAACTGGCAGCTGCGATCAAGCCGCCGCGCCCGGTCATCATCATGGTGCTGGCCGGCAAGCCGGTCGACGAACAGATCGAAGCGCTGCGCGGCGTGTTGTCTGACAACGATATCGTCATTGATGCCGGCAACGCCAATTTCCGCGATACGATGCGGCGCTTTTCGGAACTGTCGGGCTCAGGTCTCACCTTCATCGGCATGGGCGTATCCGGCGGCGAGGAAGGCGCGCGCCATGGACCGTCGATCATGGTCGGCGGCACCGAAGACTCCTGGAAGCGCGTCGAACGCGTGCTGACCGCGATCTCGGCCAAGTTCAAGGATGAACCGTGCGCTGCCTGGCTTGGCACAGACGGCGCCGGGCATTTCGTGAAAACCATCCACAACGGCATCGAATATGCCGACATGCAGATGATCGCCGAGATCTACGGCATCCTGCGTGACGGTCTCGGCATGGGGCCGAAGGAGATCGGCAAGGTCTTCGAGGACTGGAACAAGGGCCGGCTCGATTCGTATCTGATCGAGATCACCGCCAAGGTGCTGGCCGCCGACGATGCAAAGACCGGCAAGCCGGTGGTCGACATCATCCTCGACCGTGCCGGCCAGAAGGGCACCGGCAAATGGTCTGTCATCGAGGCGCAGCAGCTCGGCATTCCGGCGACGGCCATCGAGGCGGCGGTGGCGGCCCGCGTGCTGTCCTCGATCAAGGATGAGCGGCAGGCGGCCGAAAAAGCCTATGGCAATATCGGCGTCACCGAGATCTCCGGCGACAAGGCGGCACTTCTGAAAGACCTGGAGCTGGCGCTGCTCGCCGGCAAGATCGCCGCCTATGCACAAGGTTTCGCGGTGATGAGCGCCGCCTCGAAGGAGTTCAACTGGAACTTGCCGATGCCGACCATCGCCAAGATCTGGCGTGCCGGCTGTATCATCCGCTCGCAGATGCTCGACACCATGGCGGAAGCCTTCGGCTCGGGCGGCGCGTCCACCAACCTTTTGATGGCGCCGGCTTTCACCACCATGATGCAGGAGGCGCATCCGTCGCTCCGGCGCATCGTCGCAAGAGCGTCGGAGGCCGGTTCGCCCGTGCCGGCGCTGGCGTCGGCGCTTGCCTATTTCGACAGCTACCGCCAGGGCCGCGGCACCTCGAACCTGATCCAGGCGCAGCGCGATTTCTTCGGCGCGCATGGTTTCGAGCGCATCGGCGAGCAGGGGGCTTTCCATGGCCCATGGGGCAGCGGCGCTGCCGGCTAGGGTCAGGTGAGGCGGCCTCTCAGGTCGTGCCAGTCAGCCCTGATACGCGACGACGTCGCCTGGCTTGACCACAGTCTGCAAAGAGCCAGGTGCCGCGCCGCCTATCCAGCCCAGCACGGCGCGGGCAAGCTCGGTGCCGGCGAGGCGGAAGTCTTCGTTGACGATCAGCAACTCCCGGCGGAACAGATGCAGCAGTTCCGACGATTGCTTGGATACGACATCGACGTCGCGGCCGAGTTTCAGGCCGGCATCCTCGATGCCGGCGACGATGGCCAGCGTTGCTGCGGCGGCGCTGCTGACGAAACCGTCCGGCCTGACGTCGCGGCGCATCAACTGCGCGGTCCGCGTCCTGATCTGATCGATCGACTGGTCGATCGAAACAGCGTTGAACGGCACTTCGCTGGCGTCGACCTCGCTCAGTGCGTCGGCAAAGCCATTGACCGTGTGGTCGTAATAGGTGAGCCCGACCGGCGGCGCTACCAGCGCCAGCCGGCGCCGGCCGACGCTGGCCAGATGGCGCACCGCTTCGGCGGCGAAGGCGTAATTGTCGAAGTCGTGATAGGGGTGGACAAGCCCCATATCGGTGCGGCCATGCGTGGCAAAGGGTATGCCACGCTCCAGCATGTAGCGGGCGCGCGGATCGTTGGGCTGCGTGCGTGAGATGATGACGCCATCGGCCGAGCCGGACTCGACCAGATACTTTACCGGGTCCAGCGGATCCTGCGAGCGCGAGTAGGGCGTGACGATCAGGTGATAGGGTGTGTCGGCAATGACCTCCGAGACGCCGTAGATGATGTCCGAGACAAAGCTCATGATCTCGCGCTCGGTATTGAGCACGAGGCTGATAACATTGGTCTTGCCAGTCCGCAGGCGCACGCCGGCGCGGTTCGGCCGGTAGCCGATCTGCCTGGCGACGAGTTGAACCCGCCGCCTGGTCTCGGCGCCGATCTCGGGTGCATCCTTCAGCGCGCGCGAGACGGTGGTGACGCCGAGCCCGGTCATGAAGGCAAGCGTTTTCAGCGTCGGCCGCTCATGCGCCGACGCCTCGTCGTCCTTCTCCGTCTGGTCCCTGTCCATTCGTCCCGCCCCGTCAGGCGCATAGCAGCCGCCGGACCAGCCGACAATCGCTTCGATGACGATGTGGCACGGTTCTTCGCCGTCAGGCCTCAATATACTGAAACGTTACAGATTTCCAACATCGCAGCGCGTGGGTCTCTCAAGCCATGGTTGGCAGGGTTTTGGCGGCCAGAAACGTTGCGCGACAATCAGGTTCGAGACGGTTTTCTTGCGCTGCAGCATGATTTTGCAGCGCAGCACCCGGTTTTGCGCGGAGTTTGCCGGTTTGCACGCAACGAATTTGTTCGCGCCTCGAAAAAACATTCGAGCGCGTTTATCTCAGGGGTTGCACGCACCGCATAATTGCCGTATCGAAAATCTGTAACGTTTCAGATTCTGGGAGGAACCGAAATGCGCTATAGACTTTTGACCGCTGCCCTTGCCGCGGCGGCCGCGCTTCAGCTTGCCGGCCCGGCGGCCGCCACCGACCTGGAAGTCACCCATTGGTGGACGTCGGGCGGCGAGGCGGCGGCGGTTGCGGAATTCGCCAAGGCCTTCGACGCGACCGGCAATCACTGGGTCGACGGCGCCATTGCCGGATCCGGCGGCACGGCACGGCCGATCATGATCAGCCGCATCACCGGCGGCGATCCGATGGGCGCCACCCAGTTCAATCACGGCCGGCAGGCCGAAGAACTGGTGCAGGCCGGCCTGATGCGCGACCTCACCGATGTCGCCACCAAGGGCAAGTGGACGGAAATCGTGCGGCCGAAGAGCCTGCTCGACAGTTGCACCATAGACGGCAAGATCTACTGCGTGCCGGTCAATATCCACTCCTGGCAGTGGTTGTGGCTGTCGAACGAAGCCTTCGAGAAGGCCGGCGTGCCGCTGCCGAAGGACTGGAATGAATTCGTGGCGGCAGCGCCCGCCCTGGAAAAGGCGGGCATCATCCCGCTCGCTGTCGGCGGACAGGCCTGGCAATCTTCCGGCGCCTTCGATGTGCTGCTGGCGGCGGTCGGCGGCACCGATGCATTCCTCAAGGTCTACAAGGACAAGGACGCCAAGTTCGCCGCTGGGCCCGAGATCGCCAAGGTCTTCAAGGCCGCCGACGATGCCCGCAAGATGGCGAAGAACACCAATGTGCAGGACTGGAACCAGGCGACCAATCTGGTCATCACCGGCAAGGCCGGCGGCCAGATCATGGGTGACTGGGCGCAAGGCGAGTTCCAGGTTGCCGGCAAGGTCGCCGGCAAGGACTATGCCTGCCTGCCGGGCCTCGGTCTGAACGAAGTTATCGCCACCGGCGGCGACGCCTTCTATTTCCCGCTGCTCAAGGATGCCGACAAGTCCAAGGCGCAGGAGGTGTTGGCAGAGACGCTGCTCGACCCTAAGACTCAGGTCGCCTTCAATCTCAAGAAGGGCTCGCTGCCGGTGCGCGGTGACGTCGATCTCAATGCGGCGAACGACTGCATGAAGAAGGGTCTGGCCATCCTCGCCAAGGGCGCCGTCATCCCGTGGACGGACCAACTGCTTTCGCAGGATACCCAGAAGCAGAAGGAAGATCTCTTCGCCGAATTCTTCGCCAAGCCGGACCTGACCATCGAAGACGCGCAGAAGCGCTTCGCCGACCTCATCGCTTCGGCAGACTGACGTTGGAGGCAATACACCTCGCTCCCGGCCTTGCGAAAGCAGGGCCGGGATCGCACCGCCCTTACCCAGCCGGCTGACGAGATGAGCAAGAGCGAACGCCCCAACCCGCTGTTCCGCAACATCAATGCGAAGGTCGCCTCGATCCCGATGATCCTCACCGCGTCGGTGGTTTTCGTCGGCGGCACCGTCTGGACGGTGTTCTATTCCTTTACCAATTCGAAGCTGCTGCCACGGCTGAATTTCGCCGGGCTCGACCAGTATTACCGGCTGTGGGCGACGCCGCGCTGGCTGATCTCGATCGAGAACCTTTTGATCTACGGCGCGATCTCGCTGGTGTTCTCACTGGTCATCGGCTTCCTGCTTGCAGCGCTTCTCGACCAGAAGATCCGTTTCGAGGACACGTTCCGCACCATCTTCCTCTATCCGTTCGCGCTTTCCTTCATCGTCACCGGCCTGGTATGGCAGTGGCTGCTCAATCCGGATTTCGGCATCCAGCATGTGGTGCGGGACCTCGGCTGGACGAGCTTCAACTTCGACCCGCTCTACAATTCCAGCATCGTCATCTACGGCATTTCGATTGCGGCGCTGTGGCAAGGCACCGGGCTCATCATGTGCCTGATGCTGGCCGGCCTGCGCGGCATCGACGAGGACATCTGGAAGGCAGCGCGGGTAGACGGGATCCCGATGTGGAAGACCTATCTGTTCATCGTCATCCCGATGATGCGGCCGGTTTTCATCACCACGCTGGTCATCATCGCGTCGGGCATCGTCAAGGTCTACGACCTCGTTGTCGCCCAGACCAGCGGCGGCCCCGGAATCGCCTCCGAAGTGCCGGCCAAATATGTCTATGACTACATGTTCTTCGCACAGAATCTTGGCCAGGGCTTTGCCGCCTCGACCATGATGCTGCTCTCGGTGGTGATCGTCGTCGTGCCGTGGGCCTACCTTGAATTTGGAGGCAGGAAGCGTGGCTGACCCGGCCGTCCCTTTGCCCGCCAGCGCGGGTGCCGCCGAGCGCGAAGCCTCGGGGCCGCGCGGGCCGAAGCCGCGGCATGTCTTCTCGCGCCGCAATATCTTCCTCTATGGCACGTTGATCGTGGTGGCGGTCTACTATCTGCTGCCGCTCTACGTGATGGTCGTAACCTCGCTCAAGGGCATGCCCGAGATACGGATGGGCAATATCTTCTCGCCGCCGCTCGAAATCACGTTCGAACCGTGGGTAAAGGCGTGGGCGACCGCCTGCACCGGCCTCAATTGCGACGGGCTTTCGCGCGGCTTCTGGAATTCGGTGCGCATCACCGTGCCGTCGGTGCTGCTGTCGATCGCGATCGCCTCGGTGAACGGCTATGCGCTCGCCAACTGGCGCTTCAAGGGCGCCGACACATTCTTCGTCATCCTGATCGTCGGCGCCTTCATCCCCTATCAGGTGATGATCTATCCGATCGTCATCATCCTGCGCGAGATCGGCCTCTACGGCAGCCTCAGCGGCCTGGTGATCGTCCATTCCATCTTCGGCATGCCGATCCTCACGCTTTTGTTCCGCAACTATTTTGCCTCGATGCCGGAAGAGCTGTTCAGGGCGGCACGGGTCGACGGCGCTGGCTTCTGGGGCATCTTCCTGCGGATCATGGCGCCGATGTCGCTGCCGATCTTCGTCGTCGCCATCATCCTGCAGGTGACCGGCATCTGGAACGACTTCCTGTTCGGCGTCGTCTACACCCGCCCCGACACCTATCCGATGACGGTGCAGCTCAACAACATCGTCAATTCGGTGCAAGGCGTGAAGGAGTACAACGTCAACATGGCCGCCACCATCCTGACCGGCCTTGTGCCACTCATCGTCTACTTCATTTCCGGCAAGCTTTTCGTGCGCGGCATCGCCGCCGGTGCGGTGAAAGGGTGATGGCGATGACGGCAGCCAACGGCACCAGCGTTTCGATCCAGGACCTGTCCCTGAATTTCGGCTCTGTATCGGTGCTGCAGACCCTCAATCTCGAGGTCGCAGAGGGCGAGTTCATCGTGCTGCTCGGTCCCTCGGGCTGCGGCAAGTCGACCTTGCTCAACTGCATCGCCGGGCTGCTCGATATTTCCGAAGGCTGCATCTTCATCAAGGGCAAGAACGTCACCTGGGAAGAGCCCAAGGATCGCGGCATCGGCATGGTGTTCCAGTCCTATGCGCTTTATCCGCAAATGACGGTGGAGAAGAACCTGTCGTTCGGCCTGCGCGTTGCCGGCGTGCCCAGGGATGAGATCGCCAAGCGCATCGCCCGCGCCGCCGAGATCCTGCAGATCGAGCCGCTTTTGCAGCGCAAGCCCGCGGCCTTGTCCGGCGGCCAACGCCAGCGCGTGGCGATCGGGCGAGCGCTGGTGCGCGACGTCGATGTCTTCCTGTTCGACGAGCCACTATCCAATCTCGACGCCAAGCTGCGCTCGGAACTGCGCGTCGAAATCAAGCTTCTGCATCGCAAGCTGCAGAACACCATGATCTACGTCACCCACGACCAGATCGAGGCGATGACGCTGGCCGACCGTATCGCGGTCATGCGCGGCGGCGTCATCCAGCAGCTCGACGCGCCGCAGACGATCTACAACCGGCCGGTCAACCGGTTTGTCGCCGGCTTCCTCGGCTCGCCGGCGATGAATTTCCTCGAAGGGGAGCTGGAGGCCAGTGCTGCTCCAGTGTTCAGGACCGACGGTGTTTCGGTGCCGCTCGATCGCTATACCTTTGACGGCACGGAGCGCCCGGCCGGCGCTTGCGTGCTGGGCATCCGGCCTGAACATATCGCTTTCGGTGACGCTGCAAAGTCGATGCCGTTTTCCGCCGGCGGTTCGGTCGAGATCGTCGAGCCGATGGGTTCCGACACGCTGGTGTGGACGAAGCTTGCCGGCCGCAACCTCTCCTTCCGCGTCGAGGCGGAACGGACGCTGCGCAGCGGCGATCCGATCCAGTTCGGTTTCGATCCGGCGCGCGCCTCGCTGTTCGACGCCGCGACCGGCAATCGCCTGTGACCCTCTAGAATCATCCGCAAACCATCCTCCCAAGAACGATCCCCCTAATCGCGAAAACGATCCCCCGAAACATCCCCAAGCCTTAACCACCCAAGAAACGGACAGAGACGATGAACTGGTCATTCCAACTCTACAGCGCCCGCAATTTCCAGCCGTGGGACGGCATCCTGAAAATGCTTGGTAAGCTCGGCTACAAGGAAGTCGAAGGTTTCGGCGGCGTCTATGACGACCCCAAGGCGTTCCGCGCCGAACTCGACAAGAACGGGCTTTCGATGCCGACCGGACATTTCTCGATCGATGCGCTGGAGAATGATTTCGACGGGGTACGCAAAACAGCCGATGCGCTCGGCATCACGCTGGTCATCTGTCCCTATCTCGTGGCCGAACAGCGCCCGGCCGACGCTGCCGGCTGGCGCGGCTTTGGCGAGCGTCTGGCCAAGGTCGGCGAGACCGCAAAAAAAGCCGGCTACGGCTTTGCCTGGCACAACCATGATTTCGAGTTCAAGACACTCGCCGACGGCTCGGTGCCGCAGGACCATATCCTGTCGGCTGCGCCCGACATCGGCTGGGAGATGGACGTCGCCTGGGTAATCCGCGGCGGCGTCGATCCGCTGCCGTGGATCGAAAAGCACGGCAAGCGCATCAGCGCCATCCATGTCAAGGACATGGCCAAATCAGGCGAAGGCCTTGACGAGGATGGCTGGGCGGATGTCGGCCACGGCACCATCGACTGGGCCGGCCTGATCAAGACACTTCGGGCGAAGAGCGCGGCCAGATACTACGTCATGGAACAGGACAACCCCAACGACATCGAGCGCTTCGCCAGCCGCTCGCTCGCATCCGTCAAGGCTTACTAGGAACAATCATCATGGCAAAGAAACTGGGTATCGGCGTCATCGGCTGCGGCAACATCTCGAAAGCGTATTTCTCGCTGGCGCCGCTGTTTCGCGGCATCGAGATGCGCGCCTGCGCCGACATCAACATGGACGCGGCGAAGGCACGGGCGAAGGAGTTCAAGCTGCGGGCCGAGACCGTCGAAGAACTGCTCAAGGATGACGAGATCGACATCATCGTCAACCTCACCATCCCGGCGGTGCACTACGAGGTGTCGAAGCAGATCCTCGATGCCGGCAAGCACGTCTATTCGGAAAAGCCGTTCGTGCTGTCGGTCAAGGAAGGCCTCGACCTCAAGAGCCGGGCCGAGAAGAAAGGGCTGCGCATCGGTTCGGCTCCGGACACTTTCCTCGGCGGCGCGCACCAGCTGGTGCGCAACCTCATCGACACCGGCGCGCTCGGCAAGATCACCAGCGGCACCTGTCATGTGATGGGCCACGGCATGGAGCACTGGCACCCCAATCCCGATTTCTTCTTCCAGCCGGGCGCCGGGCCGGTGCTCGACATCGGGCCTTACTACATCACCAACCTGATCCAGCTGATCGGGCCGGTGAAGCAGGTGGCGGCCTTCGCAACGACGCCTGCCAAGGAACGCACGATCTCATCGAAACCGCGCGCGGGCGAGAAAATCCCGGTCAACACGCCGACGACGATCCACGGGCTGCTGGAGTTCGAGAACGGCGCCGTGATCACGCTCAACACCAGCTGGGACGTCTGGGCGCATGGTCACGCGCCGATGGAACTCTATGGTGAGACGGGCACGGTGTTCGTGCCGGATCCGAATTTCTTCGGTGGCGACGTGCGCATAACCAAGGCGGCAAAACCGGTGAAGAAACTGCCGAAATGGCAGCATCCGTTCGGCGTGCCCAACGAAATGCACGGCCAGGGCATGATGGCCAACTACCGCACCGCAGGCCTTGCCGACATGGCGCTGGCGATCGCCGAGGGCCGGCCGCATCGTTGCTCGATGGAGCTCGCGCTGCATGCCGTCGACGTCATGACCGGCCTGTTGCGGTCGGGCGAGACCGGCAAGTTCGTCGCCATGCAGACCAGCTGCGAGCGGCCGGCTGCACTCGGCGTCAAGGACGCAAAAGAACTGTTGGCGAAGCAGAAATGAGGTAGAAGGGTGTGGGCGCGCGCGCGCCGACACCCATACAATCCAGGATCTGTACCCATGCGCTGGCAGCCGGCTGAACACCGCTATGAGAAAATGCTCTACAACAGATGTGGGCGATCCGGCCTGAAACTGCCGGCGATCTCGCTCGGCCTGTGGCACAATTTCGGCAACGACACGCCGCACAAGACCAAGCAGGCGATCGCGCGCAAGGCCTTCGATCTCGGCATCACCCATTTCGATCTCGCCAACAATTACGGTCCGCCGCCGGGCTCGGCCGAGATCGCCTTCGGCGAGATATTGCGCACCGACTTCGCCAGCTATCGGGACGAGCTGATCATCTCGACCAAGGCGGGCTATGAGATGTGGGCAGGGCCTTATGGCGAATGGGGCAGCCGCAAATATGTGCTGGCGAGCCTCGACCAGAGCCTGAAGCGGATGGGGCTCGACTATGTCGACATCTTCTATTCGCACCGCTTCGATCCGGATACGCCGCTTGAGGAAACGATGGGCGCTCTCGACCATGCGGTGCGTTCCGGCAAGGCGCTCTATGCCGGCATCTCGTCCTACAATTCGCAGCGCACGCGCGAGGCCGCCGACATATTGAAGCAGCTCGGTACGCCCTGCATCATCCATCAGCCGAGCTATTCGATGCTCAACCGCTGGGTCGAAGAGGACGGACTGCTCGATACGCTGGAAGGGCTCGGTGTCGGATCGATCGTGTTCTCGCCGCTGGCGCAAGGCATGCTGACCGACAAATATCTCGGCGGCATCCCCGAGGGTAGCCGCGCCAGCCAAGGCAAGTCGCTGCGGCCCGCCTTCATCAACGAAAAGACCATCGCTAACATCCAGGCGCTGAACGCGATCGCCGGCAAGCGTGGCCAGACGCTGGCGCAGATGGCGCTAGCCTGGGTGCTGCGCAAGGGCCGGGTCACCTCGGCGCTGATCGGCGCCAGCCGGCCCGAACAGGTCGAGGACTGCGTCGGCGCGCTCAAGGTGCTCGAGTTCAGCGATGCCGAGCTCGCCGAAATCGACACTTACGCACGCGAGTCCGACATCAATCTGTGGGCGGCGTCGGCCGAGCGCAAAGGCCCGCCGCGGAAGTAAGCGGAACAGCCGGCACCGGACATGAATCAAAACGGCGGGAAAGATCCCGCCGTTTTGCGTTTATCAAGCTTCGGGCCCGTTCAGGGCTTCTTGGCCGTGCCGAGACCGGCCTTGGGCGCCGCCGCGGCTGCGGGAGCCGGGGTCTTCATCTTGGCTTCGATCCAACCCGTATAGTTGGCCAATCGCGTGTAGATGCCATAGGCATTCTTGTGGCCGCAAGCGGCGGTGCCGTCGGACGGACCTTCGCCCCAGGAGACGACGCCGACCTGGACCGGACCGTTGGCGCCGGTCATGAACAGCGGACCGCCGCTGTCGCCGTTGCAGGCGTCGCGTTCGCCGCTGTCGGTGCCGGCGCAGATCATGTTCTTGGTCAGCGGATCCGACATATCGGCGGCGATCGCATTGGCGGCGGCATCGATGCCCTTTTCCGAATAACGCATCCGATGCGAGAGATCGCCAAGTGCCGCCTTCAGGTCATGCGCATAGATCGACTTGATGCCGCTGTTGCAGGCAGCGCTCGGCTCGAGATCGAGATCGGCCACCATCAGCGCGGTCGGGAAGGTGCCGTCCTGCATCTTGCCCCAGCCGATGACCGTGGTCTTGCCGCTGTCTGGCGTCGGCTCATTGGTGATCTTGATGACCGGCGCATCGGCGGGCTCCGCCAGCCGGAGCAGGCCGAGATCATTGTCCAGCGTCTGTTCGCTGTAGCCCTCGTTGACGATGACCTCGACCACCTTGTAGCGCTTGCCTTCGGTAAGATCGGTGGCGCCGGTCAGCACGGTCACCGTGTCGGGCGAAATCGGCCGGCCCTTGTCGTTGAGGCAGTGCGCCGCCGTCAGCACCCATTGCGGAGCAATCAGGCTGCCGCCGCAGAATTGCGCGTTCGGCTGCGAGGCCGGGCTGGGGTCCAGCCGGGCGCTGGTCAGCAGCGCCACCTGGAACGGATAGGCCCCTTTGTCGGCTTCCTTGCCGCCATAGACGCGGTCGGCCCCGTCGGGATTCTCGGCCTTGGCCTTGTCCCGGGATTCGGCGACGCGCTGCATCGGCGAGACCGCCGCTTCCGGCCTGGCGGCGTCGTCGGCTGCATAGAGCGCGTTGACGGCGGGGAAAGCGGCCGCGATGCCCAGCAGCGATGCAGCGGCAAGCGGCCTGAACCGATGGATAATGTTCACCTTGAAACCCTCCTGAGATGAAAAATGCCGAGCCATGCCGCCATGACGCATAACCAACAGAAGCGGTACCGGTACCTCGATCGCCTTCTGCCAGAACGAACGACATCCGCGCGGTCATAAAACCGAAATACGACTTTTGCTAATCGTGCCCCATCGGGCAGAGCCCACCCAAACCCTATAGCCCCCCACGGGCTACGTGGAAGCGATTTGTCATTGCCAATGTTGGATTATTTTAGGCAGTATATCGACGCGGGTGCGTTTGGCGGAGGGCTTTAACGAGGCCGCCCGGACCGATGATCCGATACGGGCGGGTAACCAAACTAATTTTTTAACTCCACCACGATCTCGACAATATTTCTGTATTTTGCTCCACTCCTTGCTGACTTTTGGGAGAGTCTCACCATGACGAAACTGACAAGCACTATCATTGCGTCCGCACTGCTATCCACCGCACTGTGGACGATGCCTGCCTTCGCCGCCGATCCCGGCTCAGCGAATGCCGGCAATGGCGAAAGCATGCGCGATCTCGGAACGGGCGACTACCAGCCCGGCCGTGCAAAGCCGATCGCGCCGCCGAAACTGACCGAAGATGAAGCCAGCCGGGCAGCGCCGCTGACCGACGAGGGCACGGCGGTCAAATCCTATGGCATCGTCGGACGTTCCGCCGATGGCAAGGACATCAAGATCGATGCCGGCGAGACGCTGAAGGACCTTGTCATCAAGGAACTGAATGCGCCCGCTAACGCACCAGCGGCCAACAAGACCGGGCTGACGGGCGGCGACGAAGCCGGCCGCCAGGTGTTCGGGGCCGACGACCGCGAGCAGATCAAGAACACCAAGACGTACCCGTTCACCGCGATCGGCTATATCGAAGGCAAAGCCAAGAGCGGTTACGGCAGCTGCTCGGGAACCCTGATCGGTCCGCGCACGGTGCTCACCGCGGCGCATTGCCTCTACAGCAATGAAGACAAGGCTTGGCTCGACGACGTCATCTTCGTGCCGTCGCTCAACGGCAACACCGCCGACGATGCACCGTTTGGCGCTTTCAGCTACGAGAGCGTCTATATCTTGCAGGGCTTCATCGACAATTATCAGGGTTACTACGGCTCGGTCATTCCGTGGGATCTCGGCGTCATCACGCTGAAGCAGGATGTCGGCACCAATCTCGGCTGGCTGGGTTATGCCAACTATGAGAACCTCGGCGATTTCACCGCAAACATCGTTGGCTACCCCGGCGACAAGCCGATGGGAACGATGTGGAAGGCGACCTGCGAAGTGAAAGCCGAAAACGTCGGCGCGGAGTATTTCCAGTATGACTGCGACACCTATCCGGGATCGAGCGGCAGCTCGGTCTACGCCTATGATAATGGCGCCAAGCAGCGCGTCGTCACCGGCGTGAACGTGGCCGAAAGCCCCAACGCCAACACTGCGGTGCGCCTGAACGCCGCCAACGTGGCGTGGATCAACAGCCTGTACAAATAAGGCTGAATGATCTTTCGCCGGCAAACAGCGGCGATAACCAGCACTACCAAACCGGCGGCGGGACGTTCCTGCCGCCGGTTTTTTTTGTATCGAAACACCTCTCTTGCACTGTGTTGCAGCGGTGCTTACGCTAGGCGATCCAAGGGGTTGGGTAAGATGGCGCGGGCAAGAATGATCTTCGGGGTCAAAGCGATGGCGGCTGCATCCATGCTGGCCGCACTGACATGCTTTTCCGCTATGGCCGATCAAGGCGGTGCCGCACCCGATGGCGCCTGGGCCGAGCGGGTGCAAATCCTCTATCAAAGCGAAACACGTTCGGTGCTGCGCAAGAATGTACGGGTCTGGGATTCCCACCCGGAATTGGGTCTTGATTTCACCTGGGAGCCGGCAGCCGGCGTGTCGCCGGACCGCACCGTCGCAGCCGACGGCACCGTCAACGGCAAGGGCAGGCTGGTCTGGCGCGTACGCGGCTCGGCGAGCTACGACCCCAAGACGATCTATTCCAGCTATTTCGGCGAGATCAGGAATGGCCGCCCCGAAGGACAAGGCCGGCTGGAGCTGCGTTCGGGCGAGATTCTCGACGGCCATTGGGTCGCCGGCCAGCTCGACGGCCATGCGATCCATGTCGATGCCGACGGCAATCGCTATGAAGGGCAATTCAGGGCCGGTGTGCCGAATGGCGAGGGCAGGCTGGAGACGAAGACAGGCGAGATATTCGTCGGCTCTTTTGCCGATGGGCTGAAGGACGGCAAGGGCCGCACCCGGCTGCCCGGCGGCACCGTCTACTGGTCGCAATGGGCGATGGGCAAGGAGATCGGCGGTGCGCGCCCCGATGTGCTGGCCGATGCCAGAGTGGGCGGGTTGCTCAAGGCGCAGACCGGCGGCGGTTCCGCCGACAAGGTCGAGATCGGCATTGCCGTCGACCAGCGCATGACGCAGCAGGCCGACATGCAGTACCAGCATCTGGTGCGCGACGAAGACATCGCGATCTATCCGGTGTCGGACCAGTACAACGATGCCTGGAACGGCACCGGAGAGATTCGTACCGGCAATGTCTATGAAGGCATGGACTGGGAGACGGCGCCGGCCTTCGCCGAAGTCGACCTCAAGACCACCGACCAGTCGAGGGTCAAGATCGACAGCCTGGAAATGAAGGTGGCCGCGAGCGAGGCCTACCGCAAGCCGATGCTGTCGATCAGCGAGCACTATGGCTGCGTCGGCTTCCGCCCCGACTTCTCGATCGTCAACAATGGCTGGGGCGACGTGAAAGACATGAAGATGTCGATCCAGTTCACCAGGACCGACGAGGAGGACAACGCGACCGGCGAGCCGAGCCGCATGTTCACGAAGGACATCGGCACTTTCGGCGATGGCGTCGACGTCTCGATCAAGGACGTGCTGACTGAAGCCGGCGTCGACACAACCACGCTCGAGACCGAGCGCTTCACCTGCCCGTCAAGGGACAGCCTGGATGTCTGCCGCGCCCAGGTGGCCAACAAGGTCAAGTTCGGCGACGTTGCCGATTACATCAGCGGCAGCGTCGAGAAAATGAGCGTGACCGGGATTGGCAAGCTCGATTATTCCTGGGCGGACGATCAGGGCGCTGTCTACCAGCAGAGCGAGCCGTTTCGCGTCATCGTCTCGCTGGTCAGCATCGAGGTCCCAGAATCGCTCGCCGAATGCGGCGATGGCGGCGGCGCGTCGCCCGAAGCGCTGCGCTACCAGAACATCGAATTTCCGATCGGCAAGACCGATTACAGCATCCCCATGCCGGTGCGCGGCAACAAGAATCTCAGCGCCTACACGGCACGGCTGAAAATGTGGTCGTCAATGTCGTCGATCCATCGCTTCAGCATCGCCGCCCATTTCGCCGATGGCAGCACACGCGAGAGCAAGCCGGCCACGTTCTTCTATTTCAGGCCGAAGCAGTCGCTGTTCGAAACCAGCACCAAGCCGGCGGTCTGCTATCTGCCGGAAGATCTGCAAGGCTGTTGAGGTCTTGTCACGTCCTTTCGGGAATCGCGTCATTTCGAGCCCATCTCGAAAAAATTGGGCAGCGGGATCAGCCGGGCAAAGATCGTGCCCTGGCTGAACACCCTGAGTTCCAGCATCGACCCGGACGATCGTTCGGCTTTCTGGTCGAACAGGAAATTGCCGAGCGAATAGATCTCCGCAACATCGCCGCCGCCGAGCGGCAGGATCGCCTCGCTCGATACATGTGGATGACCGCCGACGATTGCCGTGACACCGCGCAGCCGCATCTGGTCGGCAAGCATCTCCTCGCGAGGCGACGGCTCCGTCTTGTACTCGCGGCCCCAATGGACGAAGGCAATCACCGGCCGCTCGGCATTGTCGTGCAACAGCCGGTCGAGCAAAGCAGGCGTCAGAAGGTCGGTGTTCCTGGAGCCGTTGGTATCGATGTCGGTCAGCCCGACCAGGTCGAGATCGGCAAGCGCCAGCGTCTCGCCCTGCCCGAAATGGGCGATGCCGGCCGCATCGAGTGCGGCCAGCGTCTCGGCATAGCCTGACGGGCCGAGGTCGTAGGCGTGATTGTTGGCGAGGCTGACAGCGGCGACATGCAATTTCTTGAGCATGTCGATGGCGAGGTCTGCGGGCATGGCCAGCGTCATGTCGTCGATCGCTTCAGGGACGTTGGGCAGGATCACGCCTTCGAGATTGACGATCAGCGGCCGCGAGCGGGTCAGGGCCAGCACGCTTTCGACGATCTTCTCGGCAACACCGTCGCGGACCAGGATCTTCTTCATGGCGCGGCCGAAATTCACGTCGCCCGCGAAATAGTAGAGCTTGTCGTCGGGACGGGCAGGATTGTTGAAGCCGGGGCCGAAGGCGCCGAACAGCGCCACGACATAGCTGGTGGTGCGCTCGACATAGTCGCTTGAATGCGCCTGCGAGTTCTCGTTGGCGACGACCAGCGGCGCAGCACCGAACAGTTCGCGCTGCAGCCTGGTCTGGATATAGAGCGCACCGACCGAATCGGCGTGATCCGGCTGGCGCAGCGCCGCGATGCCGTCGAGCGAACCGGCGGCGAGCATGTTCAGCGTCTGCTGGTCGAAACGCCTGGCTTCGTGCTGCGGCAGATAGTGGGAGAAATCGGTGGATTCGACGATCAGCGTGTCCTTGTCGACGATCGCTTTCAGCGCCTGCGCCAGCCGGTCCCAGTCGGCTCGCTTGGCTTTGACCGACATCGCCACCGGCACGATTTCAGCTTCGGGGAAATAGTGATGCAGGAAAGGCAGCATCGCCTGCACGCCATGCTCCCTGGCGAACAGGCAGGAGTCTTCGACCATGTCGCTGTTCGCTTCCAGAAGGTGCACGGCTTCCGTGTCGGCCTGGACTGGACCGAGCACTGTTTCAAAACCGCGCGGCGTCGTGGCGAAGAGTTTCTGCGTCTCGTGGAAATGGTCCGGCGACAGGATGACGATGCGCTTGTAGCGGAAGCCGGACGCGGCGTGGAAACCGAGTGCGACGAGATCTGAGACGAGCAGGTGGTGGGGGACTGTGATGCCGGTGAGGCGTTGGTTGGACGGCTCGATTCTGGCGACGGCGGCGATGGCGTCGGTGAAGAGTGTGGGGTCGGAGTAGAAGGACGGGAAGTTTGTGTCGCCGGGCGGGCAGGTGATGGGGGCGGCAGACGCTTGGAGAGGAGACAAGGTGAGGAGGGTGACTGCAAAGATCAGCAGAATGGTCTGCGCCCAGGCACCCCCCTCTGTCCTGCCGGACATCTCCCCCTCAAGGGGGGAGATTGGCAGCTTGATCGCCGGCCCATCTTCTGAAACTTCGATGATTGGCGAAGTCGCGGATGTCAGCTGATCTCCCCCCTTGAGGGGGAGATGCCCGGCAGGGCAGAGAGGGGTGTCCGGGCGCAAACCTCTCACGGCTCAGCCAGCACAATGTTCTCCACGCCGCCGACATAGTAGAACGGCTTCTGCTTGGACGCGGTCAGCCGCAGCACTTCGCGCGAGATGTAGTCGGCGAGGCCGAACAGCGTCACGCCGCCGTCGGAGGTCTTGGCCCGGCCGCGCAGGCCTTCGAGGATCGAATAGGTGAAGACGCCATGGCCGAGCTCGGGCAGTTCGGCGGCGGTGTTGTTGGCAGCGGTGGCCGAGAAGACGACGATGCGTGCGTCCTGCGCGTCTTTTTCCAGGCGCGGGTTGAAGGCGTTGGCGGCGTGGCAGGTGTCGAGCAGCATGAAGCGCATGCCCTTGGCCCGCTCAACCGATTTCTGGATGTCGCCCCAGTCGACCAGCGAGGAGCGCTTCCAGCGGTCGGCATCCTGTTTGCGGCCGTCCGTGGGGATGAAATAATAGTCTTCGTCGATGTTGATGCCGTGACCGGCGACGAAAATGATGGTGGTGTCGTTCTCGCCGGGTCTGTCGAGGAAGTCGGCGAGCTGGTCGTCGATGGTGTCGGAATCCGGTTCCAGGATGGTGTCGGCGCTGGCGACCTTGAACACGTCCTTGCCGGAATCGGGCGCCTCATCCAGCGCTTCGCGGTTGACCAGAACCAGCGTCTCCATCGCCGAAAACAAGGGCGCGGATTTCTGCGAGATCACCTTGAGGAATTCGGTGGCGTCATCGACGGGATAGCGCAGATCGCAGGCGTGGCCGGCGCATGCATCGGTGAGGAAAGGATATTTGTCGACGCCGATCACGGCGACGTAGAGCTTGCCCTTGTTGGCGGGCTTTTCGGTTTTCCTGCCAAGTGCTGTGACACTGCGCTCGGTCAGATAGCCGAACTCGTTGGTGCCGGTGATGCGAATGGTGTTCTCGCCATTCTCGACCGGCACTTCGACGATGGTGCTCTTGCCGCCATCGGCCGAGCGCGCCGTGACATTGCCGACATTGCGGCTGTTCGACAGGATCGAAAACCCGGCGACGTCGGCGCCTGCTTCCTGCACGCCTGATATTTCGACGGCGACATAGCCTTCGCGGACACTGCTCTGGTCGGCGGCAAGCTTGATGCCGAATTCCGGCGGTTTGCGCTCGAGCAGCTTTTCCAGCTGGCGGTCAACGCCGGGACGCATTTCCTGGACCGCCTGTTCGGCGCTGCGCAGGATGATGGCCCGGCGCACCATTTCCGGGCTCCAGAGATATTTCTTCAGCTGGCCGGCGCTGATGAAACGCCCTTCGTGGTCGCGGCCCTGATTGACGTGCCAGCCGATCAACTTGTCGCCATCGGCGGAGGAATAATAGTAGCCCTGCGGCATCCAGGCGATCCATTCGGAGTCGGCGAAGAACATCGACACGATCAGTTTGTGGCTCTTCAAATTCCACAGCCGCACGGTCTGGTCGGCGCTGCCGGTGACCAACAGCCTTTCCTTCTCGACGGCAACCATGGCGTTGATCTCGCCGGTGTGGCCGGTGAATTCACTCGATACCTCGGCGGTCGCGGTTTTGTATTCCAACAGCGTGCCGTCGCTGCCGCCGGTGATCAGGCCAAGCCCATTGCCGATCAGCGTGTAAGCCGAATGGAGGAAGCCATTGGTGGCGGAATTCTCGATGCTGTGCATCACCTTTCCGCCGCTCGCGATTTCGAGCACGGCATTCTCCAGGCCGTCCTTGCCGCCGGGGACGGCGCGAAGCAACCACCCACCGTCGGTCAGTGCCGCGCGGGCATAGGCGCCCTGTTCCGCCAGCGCCTCCGGGTCCTCGAAGAACCGCTCGGCCGTCGGTAGCGCCAGTACCTTGTCCAGCGTGCCCTGCAGCTCGGGACAGGACACGCGTTCAGGGCAGGGGTTGGTGTTGCCCCAAGCGATGGAGCTGCTCGCCGCATCGATCCCGATCGCCGTCACCGGTTCGCCGACCCCTTGCAGCAGCGCCTTGCGCTCGCCGGTCATGGGGTTCCAGACCTGGATGGCGTTGCGGGTGCCGCCGGCTGTCGCCACCAGCGAGCCGTCGGCATTGCCGGCGCCAGCAAAGACCGTGCCGTCATGGCCGTTATAATCGAGCAGTTGCTCGCGGCTGTCGGTATTCCAGACCGCCGAGCGATGCTTGTCGGCGCAGCGATAGCTGCATGACGCCACAAGCCGCGAACCCGTGGCGAAGCTCAGAGCGCCGATCTGGAAATCCTGCTTCGGCATGGCGCGGACGAATTTGCCGGTGCTGGCCTGCCAGAGCTGGACGTCGCCGTCCTTGCTGCCGGTGGCGAACAGCCTGCCATCCAATGACACGGCGAGTGCGGCGACGCCGACATCGCGCAGCGGTTCGGCCTCGGCGGGCAAAGCGATTTCCTCTGACTTGGCGATGTCCCAGAGCCTTATGCCGTTGTCGGTGGTCGTCGCCACCAGCCGGGTTCCCGCAGCGGCGAAGGCGAGCTTTTCCACACGCCAGGAATCGGCATCGAGTTTTTCCGCCAGCGTCCAGCCCGACGCGGATTTGTCGTCCGCCCGCCAGAGGTAGACGAGACCATCGCCACCGCCGGCGGCGAGCGTGTTTCCGTCGGGTGAAAAGGCGACATCATACATGGCATAGTCAGCGGCCTTGAGCACGGTTTTGATCTTGCCGGTGGTGAAATCGAACAGCCTGACATCGCCATAAGGGGGCTCGTCGCCGATGCCGGCGCCGAAATAACCGCCGGCGGCGATCGTCTCGCCATCCGGCGACACGGCAATCGCAAAGACCTTGCCGTCATTGCCATTGCCAAGATAGCCGCGGATGGTGCGGAGCGTCACCCCGCTCTGCCAGTCCCAGATGCGGATGGTCTTGTCGTCAGATGCGGAGACCAGTTCCTCGCCGTCCGGCGTGAAGGCAAGGTCGGTGACCCTGGCGCTGTGGCCGCCGGTGTTGAGATCGAGATGGAAATCGAGGTCCTCGGCACGGGCGACCGACGCCAGCGCCAGAAGACCGAGCATGACCAGCCACCGGAAAGCACGCAGGGCATGGGAGCTGACCGGCACCTTGTTGCGCCGCTATTTGGAGTCGGCGGACGGCGGCGACCCGTGACGCACATAATTCTCGATCGCCTGGGCATAATTGGCGGAACCGGCCTTGCGTTCTTTTTCGATGTAGCCGGCAAAATAGCTCCAGAACGACACCGCATAGTCGCGGAAATAGGCATCGGCGACATCGCGCGAACAGAGCTTGCCCTCAACGCAGATGGAGAGACGATTGAGGAAATAGACGATGCGATCAAAATTGTCGTTGAAATCGGCGATCGGCATGGTGCCGCCGCCGGCAGTCATCGCCTCGATGCCAATGCGTTGCCGGAAGACCTGTTCCTCGGTCGGCGACGGCGTGGCGCTGAGCAGATTGTCGTATTTGGCGTTGAGCGACGACAGGCGCTCCTTGAGCGCGCGCTGCGCCTGCTGAAAATCCTTGCTTTCCCAAAGCTCGACCAGCGACATCGTCTGCTCGACGCGCTTCTGTTCCTGGTTTGCGAGAAACTGGAAGACCGAGAAGGCCAGGGTGAAGACGATCGCCAGGCGCACGGCGAGACCCGACCAGGCATAGATCAGCATGCGCCAGTCGCGGTCGGTGAACGGGTTGGCTTCCTTCTTGATCTCGTGACTGCTCGGCCACGGAAAGCCTTCGGTGGTTTCGGGCAAGGTCGCCGGCTTCTTGGCCGGCGGAGGCGCCGATGTGACCGGCGATTTCTGCGTTGCAGTGCCCCCCGGCCTTTTCATCCGCAGCTGTCCAGTTGGATGATGGCGGTGGGATCGAGCACGATGCCGGGTGTCTCCAGCTTCTTTTTCAGGCAATCGAGCTGCGTGCGCGAAATCATGAACTGCACGTCCGGTTCGGCAGCCGCCTTGCTGGGTGACGGCAAGGGCTCGACCACGCCGCGCGAGGCGCAGCTGGAGAGATCGACGACAACGGCCGTGTTGCCGGTCTTGGCGATCTGGTCGTACTGGTCGAGAAAGCAGGTGGCGAGCTCGGAATTGGTGACGATCTGCTTGGCGCACAGGCCGCAATTCTCGTCCGCCGAGGCGCTGGCAACCAGCAACAGGCTGCCGGCAAGGCCGACCGTCGCTGCACGCCAGGAGAGCACGGGGATAGTCACTGATGTCCTCATCTGTTGCATCCAGCCGCGGCGCATAGAAGTGTCGCGAGCCGGGAATGTTCCTATATCACGCCGGCAAGAGCCGGCGAAGCGATGTCAGGTCAGGCGCGGGGCACCGTCTCCATCGGGAAGATCATCACCGCGCCTTTGGGACCGCTCTTGTCGGCAAGCCGCATCACCGAGCGCGTCGCCGGCGCCATGCCGATGTCGGCCAGCATGTCGGAAAAACCAGGCGTTCCCGATGCGGCACGCGTCACGGCGCGCACGCCTTCCTGGGCAAGAAAGCTCAGATCCTCTTTCTCGCTCTGCGGCGGCGCCTCGGTCAGCACGGCAATCATGCGCTCCATGCCGAAGCTGGTGTCGGTGAAGGCGAGCAGCCCTTCCTTCAGGCCCTGATCGGCCTGCTGGTTGATCGGCGCCAGCCGCTCGGCGACGATATGGGTGATCGAATAGTCGCTGCCGATGTAGAGCACGTTGATGTCGACGAACTCGTCGGACCCGTTCTTGGCCGCAATGTGTACCTGATCGCCCGGCGAAACGCGCGGCACCGTCGAGGATTCGATCGGCTCCAGCACATCGCTGTCCTGGCGCTTGATCAGGAACTGGACGCTGACCTCGTCCGGCCGGTAGTCGGACGCCGCGGCGAGCCGCGACAGGCCGGTGGCGCGGAAGATCGTGGTCAGGTTCTTGGCTGTGTTTTCCGCAAGCTTGTCGCGGCCATCCTGATGGATGACGATGCGCGGCGGCTTGCTGCCGTCCTTCAAGCTGATGTCGCCGGACGCCGGCAGGAACCACAGCGCCGGTTCGTCGCTGGCGTTGGCGGCAGCGCCGTCCATGGATTTTTCGCGCAGCACCGCAAGCCGCAGATCGGCGCTCTTGCCGGGCTCGACCAGCGCGATGTGGAAGCCGGACTTCGGCTTCGCCACCAATTCGTCCAGAACCGAATTGACCAGCTCGGTTTCTTTATCGAGCCCTGCGGTCGGCGCCGGCTTTGCCACCAGCAGCTTGTAGTCGACTGCGAGTTCGGCAACGCGCGCATAGGCGCCGGCGGGCACCGCCGTCGGCGCAAGCGCCGGCTTGCCGTCGAATTCGACCGGTGCGAGCTGGCTTTCGAGGTTTTTTGCCAATTTCACTTCGAGATAGCCGACGGCGTCGGAGAGCTTCGACAGCGCCGAAGGCAAAATGGCGAGCTTGCTGCCGGGGGTCAGACCCTGCAGCAGCCCGGCGCCGATCGCGACATCGCCGTCCTTGACGGCAATCGGCCATTGCATGACGGCGTCGGTCTTGTCGGTGCCGAACACGCGGGCGTCCAGTTCGCCCTCGAACAGGGGCGTCGGCCTTGTGCGGCCGTCGGCCGAATATTGCTGCAGCACGGCCTGGCCGAGCTGGCGATAGGTGACGTTGGGGTTCTCGGCCAATTTCGACAGGATGGTGAAGGTGAACAGGCCGAAGCGCGGCGCGTCGGGCGTGCCCTTGGGCAGCGGCATTTCCGGCGTCGTCTCGACCGTCTGCGCGGCATAGAAGGCGACCAGCTTGCCCCTGGCGATCGGCTCTGCGCCGGTCGGCGTCAGGTTGAAGGCCGGCTTGCGGCCGCCATTCTCGTCGAAACCGCGCGATGCGCTTGCCGAGATGTCGTCATAGGCCTTCACCGCCGCTGCTCTCGCCGCGTTGTCGCCGCCGACGAGGTCGGCGAACTCGACCTTGCGCTCCAGTTCGTCATCGACTTCCGCGGCGCGCGTCGCGGTGCCCGAATGGCAGCAGTCGAACACCACCCAGACAAAGGCGCCCTTGTCGCGGATGGCGTCGAGTGCGGCGCCGACCTCGTTGTCGACCAGCGCGTTCGGCACGCCCTCTTCGCGGTTGATCCATTTGTCGATATCGGACGGCAGGAAAATCTCGTCGAGGCCGTCGGTCTCGTCACCGGCCTTGGCTTGCGGCTGCTGGGCGCCGTGGCCCGACAGATGCAGATAGACGAAATCGTCGCGTTGCACCTTGCCGGCGAGGTCGGCAAGGGCGGCCTTGATCGCCGCATGCGTCGGCGGGCCGTTGGCGCCTTCGACGTCCTTGGCGAGCAGGATCACATTCTCGGCCGAGAACTTCACCGGATCGGGCGTGTTCTTCAGGAGATAGTCGCGCACCAGGCCGGCATCGTTCTTCGGCCCGATCAGCCAGTTCTTCTGCGGCAGGTTCGGATAGTCGGTGCAGGCAACCAGCAGCGCGTGATAGGTGCGCGAGGCGGCGAGAGCGCGGAACGAAACCGTACCGGCAGCCACAAGCGCCGACGTGCCGACGAGCAGCGTCCGTCGTGTCAGTTTGATCATAATTGCTTCCCCAAGCCCGATCGAATTTGCAAGTGCGGCACCTTTCGTCGCGAATTTTGTCAGTATTTTGAATGTGGTCGGTGCCGTCAATCGGCGGTGGTGGTCATGGTGTCGATGGCGATAACGGAAACAGTGGCAAAAAGCCTGCTTCATCGCTATCTCAAGAGAATTGAGACCGTCGCATGGCAGAAATGATTTGCGAGCGGCGCTGGATCAAACAGATGGAACGTGATGTCGTCCGAGAACCGCTCCACACTTTTCGGCATCATGCTCTAAACGATCGGAAAACGGGATCATGGCGGCAAGGGATGTGCTGACGAAGAATCAGCTGAGCGTGCTCGAAAAGCTCGAGGCCGCCAGCGGACCGCTCAGCGCCTATACGCTTCTCGACCAGCTGCGCGAGCGCGGTTTCCGCGCGCCGCTACAGGTTTACCGGGCGCTCGACAGCCTGGTGAAGTCAGGCTTCGTGCACCGGTTGGAAAGCCTCAACTCCTTCGTCGCCTGCGCCGAACCGCACGACCATACGCATTCGATGACAGCCTTCGCTATCTGCGACACATGCGGGCAGGTGATGGAGATGTCCGACCATGACGTCGACCATCGGCTGGACGAATGGGTGCGCTCGACCGGGTTTGCTGCGAAGAAGGCGGTGATCGAGTTTCGAGGGACGTGTGCCAAGTGCCTGGCTGAGGCGGCTTAGCTTGCTTCCTACTTGAGCCGAGGCGGTGCGCTATTCTCGAATTCGTTCAAGAATGTCTCATAGACGACGTACCGCGTAGGCCCAGGTGTTAGCTGCTCCATAAGCAGGGGTTTCACCTCGTCGAGCCAAGATAATTTGCCAAGGCCAGACCCGATTTTTGGCAAGGCGATGGATTCTACCCGGTTTTTGTCGGCCCATTTCACAAGCCCGCGAACTGCTTTCCGTAAATAGGGAAGCGTGGCGTGATACATATCTGGCTGGGTTGCCAGATAAATGAAGCCCGGCCGATTGCCGTCTGGCTCCAATGTCCAGATATGACCGCCAATAAACCTGCCGGTCCGAGCATATTTCTTGAACGCAGCCTGCACATTCGGCCACTTTTTCGAAATCTTCAGCGCAAGTCCGGTGCCAAGGCCCTCTTGATTGCCCTCTGCCACGCCTTGAGCGATATAGCTTTCCTTGGCGGCCAGCAGGTCTCCCGTGACAAAGACAATCATCGCACCTTCAATGCGCCTCGTCCCAGTTGTTCGCCGCCCGCGCATCGACATGCAGCGGCACCGACATCGAGATGGCCGGCATCGGCGCGTTCTCCATCACCCTGCGCACCACGGGGATCGTCGCCTCGACTTCCGCTTCAACCGTCTCGAAGATCAATTCGTCATGCACCTGCAAGAGCATGCGGGCGGACAGGCCGGCCTTTTCCAGCGCCTCGTCCATATGCACCATGGCGCGGCGGATGATATCGGCAGCGGTGCCTTGCAGCCTGGCGTTGATCGAGGCGCGCTCGTTGAAGGCACGGATCGACGGGTTTGACGACCGGATCTCAGGATAGTGGATGCGGCGGCCGAAGATGGTTTCGACGAAGCCATGTTCGCGCGCATAGGCCTTTGTTGCCTCGATATAGTCGCGGATGCCGGGGAAACGCTCGAAATACTTCTTGATGTAGGCGCCGGCCTCCTCGCGCGGGATCGACAGCTGGTTGGCGAGCCCAAAGGCCGAGATGCCGTAGATGATGCCGAAATTGATCGCCTTGGCGCGGCGGCGCACTTCGGACGGCATGCCTTCGACCGGCACGTTGAACATTTCCGAGGCGGTGATGGCGTGGATGTCGGCGCCATCGGCGAAGGCCTGCTTCAACTGCGGGATCTCGGCGACGTGGGCAAGCACGCGCAGTTCGATCTGGCTGTAGTCGGCCGAGACCAGTTTCTGGCCCTTGTCGGCGATGAAGGCCGTCCTGATCTTGCGTCCCTCCGCGGTGCGCACCGGGATGTTCTGCAGATTGGGATCGGAGGAGGACAGCCGGCCCGTCGTCGTTGCGGCCAGCGCATAAGATGTGTGCACGCGCCTGGTGTCGGGATGGATGAAACCGGGCAGCGCGTCGGTGTAGGTCGATTTCAGCTTGGTCAGCTGACGCCAGTCGACGATCTTGCGCGGCAGTTCGTGGCCTTCGGCGGCGAGGTCTTCCAGAAGCTGCGCGGAGGTCGACCATTGCCCGGTCTTGGTCTTGGAGCCGCCGGGCAGGCCCATGCGGCCGAACAGGATGTCGCCGAGTTGCTTTGGCGACCCGATGTTGATGCGCTCGCCGACAAGGCCGTAGATTTCCTCTTCCAGCCGTGCCGCGCCTTGCGCCAGCTCGCCGGAGAGCCGCGACAGAATCTGGCGGTCGACCGAGATGCCGCGCTGCTCCATACGCGCCAGAACCGGCACCAGCGGACGCTCCAGCCGCTCATAGACCGAGACCAGGCCCTTGGCGGCCAGCCGCGGCTTCAGCACCTGCCATAGCCGCAGCGCTACGTCGGCATGGCCGGCGGCGTAGGCGGTCGCCCGGTCGATGTCGACCTGCTCGAACCCGACCGAGCTTCTGCCGGAACCGGCGAGGTCCTTGAGCGGCGTCGTGGCATGGCCGAGCCATTTGTCGGCAATCGAGGACAAAGTGTGGTGGCCGGTGCCGGCGTCGAGCACATAGGAAATCAACATCGTGTCGTCGAAGGGTGCGATATCGATGCCGTGGCGGCTCATGACGACGATGTCGTATTTGGCGTCCTGGGCGATCTTGAGCACCGATTTGTCTTCCAGCAGCGGCTTCAGCAGCGCCAGCGCCTCGCGGACCGGAATCTGGTTCTCCAGCGTGCCGCCGCCGAGCAGGTCGCCGGCGCCGCTCTTGTGGGCGAGCGGCACATAGGCGGCGCGGCCGGGGCCGATCGCCAGGGAGAAACCGATGAGGTCGGCCAGCATCGGATCGGAAGACGTGGTTTCGGTGTCGAAGGCGACGATCCCGGTCTCCTTGGCTTGGGCCAGCCAGGTCTTGAGCGTCGCCGTGTCGCGGATGGCGACATAGGCGGCGGGATCGATTTTGGCCGCAGCGGCCGTTTCCAGGCGAAGTGCGGCAAGCAGCGAAGGGGCGTCGCCGGCCCTGGCGGTTTCGGTTTTGGCTTCATCCTGTGTTGCCGCAGGCGCCGCTATGCCGGAACCGACATCGGGGCCGTGCGCGGTGTCGGCGCGCTCGACGGTGACGGCGACAGCCTGCACATCGCCGGCTTCGGTGCTGGTCGCTTCAGCAACGCGCCGGGTCAGCGAGGTGAATTCCATGGTTTTGAGAAAGCCGATCAGCTTCGGCCCATCCGGCGCATGCAGCACGAAATCGTCGAGCCCGTCGGTCACCGGCACGTCGTTCTTCAGCGTCACCAGCTGGCGCGATATGCGCGCCTTGTCGGCATTGGCGATGATGGATTCGCGCCTCTTGTCCTGCTTGATCTCGCTGGCCCGGGCGAGCAGCCCGTCAAGGTCGCCGAACTGTTCCAGAAGCTGCGCCGCCGTTTTCGGCCCGATGCCGGGTACGCCCGGCACATTGTCGACGGAGTCGCCGGTCAGCGCCTGCAGGTCTATCATCTTTTCCGGCGGCACGCCCCATTTCTCGATGACTTCGGGGATGCCGATCTGGCGGTCCTTCATCGGGTCGTACATGCCGACCGTGGGTCCGACCAGCTGCATCAGATCCTTGTCGGAGGAGATGATAGTGGTGTCGCCGCCGGCCTCGCACGCCAGCCTGGCATAAGTGGCGATGAGGTCGTCGGCCTCGTAGCCTTCGATCTCGATGCAAGGCAGGTTGAAGGCCACGGTTGCCTGGCGGATCAGACCGAATTGCGGGATCAGGTCTTCGGGCGGTGCGTTGCGGTTGGCCTTGTATTCCGGGTAAAGATCATTGCGGAAGGTTTTCGACGAATAATCGAAAATGACCGCTAAATGCGTCGGCACGATGCCTACATCGGTGTTGCGGGCGTCCTGCATCAGCTTCCACAACATGTTGCAGAAGCCGGAGACCGCGCCGACCGGCAGCCCATCGGATTTGCGGGTCAGCGGCGGCAGCGCATGATAGGCGCGAAAGATGTAGCCGGAGCCGTCGATAAGGAAGAGATGGTCGCCTTTTTTCATGCCGGCAGGGATAGCGCGGCAGGACGGCGCGGTCCATGGCAAAGGCGGGCTTCCAACAGGTGTTGCGGCGACATGCTGACAGAGCCTGCCTGCCGATAGGTCCTGCTGCTGTTTGCCTCGGCGCTCACGGCTATGTTACAAAAGTGTAATTTTTGTGCCCTTGAAACGCCACGATCCGAGACACAAATAAAGGTCATCGGCAGTTTTCGCCGAGTCCGGAGCAAGGCCCGTCCCCCGCCTATCCCGGACAATTGCGGCAGCCTATCCCCCCTCTCCGGGCTGCCGCATCGTTTCGAGTAAAAGACCGCCGTGGTTCCCCTCCACCACGGCGGTTCTTTTTTGCCTTCTGACAAGTGTTTACGGTCCGTGGTCCAACGATCGCGGGCTTTTCGTTTTGATGCGCTGCCTTTACGGTCCCGGCACCGAAAAGAAAGGCCCGCAGTAATGTCCACCATTTCCTCCGTCCTCGACCGTCTCGACAAAAATCTCGACCAGAGCCTGGAGCGCCTGTTCGGCCTGCTCCGCATCAAGTCGATCTCCACCGATTCAGACTATGCCGCCGACTGCCGCAAGGCCGCCGAATGGCTGGTGGCGGACCTCAAGCTGATCGGCTTCGACGCTTCGGTGCGCGACACGCCGGGACACCCGATGGTGGTTGCGCACCATGAAGGCCCCGCCGGTTCGCCGCATGTGCTGTTTTATGGCCATTACGACGTGCAGCCGGTCGATCCGATCGAGCTTTGGGAGAACGACCCGTTTGCGCCGGCGGTCAAGGAGATCGAGCCCGGTCACAAGGTAATCACCGGCCGTGGCTCGGCCGACGACAAGGGGCAGCTGATGACCTTCGTCGAGGCCTGCCGCGCCTGGAAGCAGGTGCATGGCAATCTGCCCTGCCGCATCACCATCCTGTTCGAGGGCGAGGAGGAGTCCGGTTCGCCGTCGCTGAAGCCGTTCCTCGAGGCCAATGCCGATGAGCTCAAGGCCGATTTCGCTCTGGTCTGCGACACCGGCATGTGGGACCGCGAAACGCCGTCGATCTGCGTTTCGCTGCGCGGAATGGTCGGCGAGGAGGTCACCGTCAAGGCCGCCGATCGCGACCTGCATTCGGGCCTCTATGGCGGCGCCGCCGCCAACCCGATCCGCATCCTGGCGAAAATCCTCGCCGACATCCATGACGAGAACGGCCACATCACCATTCCCGGCTTCTATGACGGGGTCGAGGAGACGCCGTCGCAGATCCTGAAATCCTGGGAGACATTGGGCGAGACAGCCGAGACCTTCCTCGGACCGATCGGCCTCTCGATCCCGTCGGGCGAAAAAGGCCGCTCGGTGATGGAACTGACCTGGGCGCGGCCGACGGCCGAGTTCAACGGCATCATCGGCGGCTATACCGGCAAGGGGTTCAAGACGGTGATCGCTGCGGAAGCATCATCGAAAATCTCCTTCCGTCTTGTCCACAAGCAGGACCCCGAGAAGATCCGCGCCGCGTTCCGGGAATTCGTCGAGGCGCGCATTCCCAGGGACTGTTCGGTCGAATTCCACCCGCATGGCGGCGGGCCGGCAATTCAGCTTTCCTACGACTCGCCATTCCTGGCCAAGGCCAAGACTGCGCTGTCGGATGAATGGCCGAAGCCAGTGGTGACGACGGGCAGCGGCGGCTCGATACCGGTGGTCGGCGACTTCCAGACCTATCTCGGCATGGAATCGCTGCTGGTCGGGTTCGGCCTCGACGACGACCGCATCCACTCGCCCAACGAGAAATACGAGCTGACCTCCTTCCACAAGGGCCAGCGCTCCTGGGCGCGCATTCTCGATGCGCTGACGCGCTGAGGAGGCTGGGAAGTTTTCTTGTTGATTTTTCAGCGGATCGCGGCGAGGACGAGTTACGCCGCGATCCGGAGACAACTATGCCCGACATCCGCTTCCACAAGAACGATCTGCCCGACCTCGCCCACTACAATGTCGACGCGGTGGCCATCGATACCGAGACGCTGGGCTTGAACCCGCACCGCGACCGGCTGTGCGTGGTGCAGATCTCGCCCGGCGATGGCTCGGCCGACGTGATCCAGATCGCGCCCGGCCAGAAGAAAGCGCCGAACCTCGTCAGCCTGCTCCGCAACCGCGGCATATCGAAACTGTTCCACTACGGCCGTTTCGACCTCGCCGTGCTCTACAACGCCTTCGGCGTCATGCCGGAGCCGGTGTTCTGCACCAAGATCGCCTCGCGGCTGACCCGCACTTATACCGACCGGCACGGCTTGAAGGACATCTGCTTCGAACTGCTTGGCGTCGGCCTGTCGAAGGCGCAGCAATCGTCGGACTGGGCGGCCGAGACCCTGTCGCCCGAACAGCTCGAATATGCCGCTTCCGACGTTCTCTATCTGCACCGTCTGCGCGAGGTGCTGGCTGGACGCCTGGCGCGGGACGGGCGCACCAAGGAAGCCGACGCCTGCTTCCGCTTCCTGCCGACGCGTGCCAAGCTCGATTTGATGGGTTGGGACGAAGAGGATATTTTTGCCCACAGCTGATGGCCTTCGGATAACGCTTCCGGCAGCCTTGCAACCAGACACGCGTCGTGGCGTTCTGTCGACTCAATGAGGGGGATGACGTGGCAGACCGCAAACCGATAGCGACCGCCCCGACGGATGGATCCAAGGTCACTGTTCTGTGGAAGGACGGCGCCGGCGTCGTCAGCGAATCCGTCGGGCAATATCGCGACGGCGCCTGGTGGGTCTACACCGACAGCGATACCCAGAAAAAGGTCGACCCGACCAGCTGGCGGCCAGTCTCCAGCGACGATGACGACGATCAATGAGCGCCGCTGGCGGGTGCAACTGCTTTCGCATAGCCTGAAGTCGTTGATATGGAGGCCGATTCGGGGCCTTCCGCTCCGTAGCCTCTCTTCCTGGAGGAACGCGTCATGGGCATCGAAAGCCTTCTCATCTTCATCATAATCGGCGCCATTGCCGGCTGGCTCGCCGGCCTCATCGTCTCGGGCTTCGGCTTCGGCCTCATCGGCAACATCATCGTCGGCATTATCGGCGCCCTGATCGCCGGCTGGCTATTTCCAAGGCTCGGCTTCGCTATCGGCGGCGGCATTCTGGCTGCCATCATCAACGCCACGATCGGCGCCGTCATCCTGCTGGTGCTGGTCAAGGTTCTGAAGCGAGCTTGACGCTCTAAGTTTTCATTCAACGCAATTCCTCAGGAGAAAGCCTGTGCTTTCCTGGAATTGCTGCCAAAGGAGCGCGCCGTGAAACAGAACACTCTCTATCTCCTTGTCGGCGCGCTCGTTGTCGTGGTCATCGCGCTCCGGTGCATATGTCTATCACGAACAGACCAAGCCCAAGGGCGTCGAACTGAAGATCGACGACAAGGGCATTTCGATCCAGCAGAATTGAAATATTCGGGGTAGCCAGGGCCTCTGCCTTTTGCGGCAGACAGGCCGCGAGGATGCGCCTTTCGGACCCAGTTGGCGGCAGCGGATTTTAGAAATTCTTAAGGAATTCCAGAAGGGTGCATAAACCCTGCTTTAACGCGCCCTTAAACCGCCGCATCTACCCTCCAACCCGAGCGCCATTGATACCGGGAAGACAGCGCAACGCATGGCGAACCGCAGAGACAGTCGCATCGAACCCAGCTTCGAGGGATCGCCAAAGGCGAAATCCGCGGCCGGTTTTTCGGTGAACGAGGAGGATCGGGTCGTGCCGGCCAATCGCAAATCATCTTCGGCGCGCAAAACCTCCAAGGCAAAATCATCGTCACGCGGCAAGCGAGGCAAAGCCCGGCGCGGCCTTTTCGGCGTGATGGCCCGGATGTTCTACTGGTGCTTC
Source organism: Mesorhizobium sp. M0772 (assembly GCF_040320135.1). Lineage (NCBI taxonomy): Bacteria > Pseudomonadati > Pseudomonadota > Alphaproteobacteria > Hyphomicrobiales > Phyllobacteriaceae > Mesorhizobium > Mesorhizobium sp. M0772. The sequence continues at coordinate 116,198 of NZ_JAMYPB010000004.1, forward strand.
GTGCTCTGCATCTGGGGCGGCATCGCCGTGGCCGGCATCGTCGTCTATTACGGCGCCAAGATGCCGGCGGCGACCACCTGGTCGATCCCCGACCGTGCGCCCAACATCAAGATCGTCTCGGTCGACGGGCAACTGCTTGCCAACCGCGGCATGAGCGGCGGCGAGGCGGTCGGCCTGCACGAAATGTCGCCCTACATTCCGGAAGCCGTCATCGCCATCGAGGACCGCCGCTTCTATTCGCATTTCGGCATCGACCCGATCGGCCTGTCACGCGCCATGGTGACCAATGTTCTGGGCCGGCGTTTCTCGCAGGGCGGCTCGACGCTGACCCAGCAACTGGCCAAGAACCTGTTCCTGAAGCCCGATCGCACGCTGGAGCGCAAGGTGCAGGAAGTGCTGCTGGCGCTGTGGCTGGAGCACAAGCATACCAAGGACCAGATCCTCGAAATGTACCTCAACCGGGTCTATTTCGGCTCCGGCGCCTATGGCGTCGAGGCGGCCTCGCGCCGCTATTTCGGCAAGAGCGCGCGCGATGTCACTCTGTCGGAGGCGGCCCTTCTCGCCGGCCTCTTGAAGGCGCCGTCGCGACTGTCGCCGGCGCGGGATCCGAAGGCGGCGGAGGAGCGTTCGCAGCTGGTGCTCGCCGCCATGCGCGACGAAGGCAAGATCAGCGCCAAGGAACTGGCCTCGGCGATGAGCGCGCCGGCAACGCGCGCGCCATCCTACTGGACCGGTTCGGAAAACTACGTCGCCGACACCATCATGGAAGAGCTGCCCGATTTGATCGGCGACGTGCGCAGCGACATCGTCGTCGACACCACCGTCGACCTCAACCTGCAGAAGCTCGCCGAAGAGTCGATCCGCCGGCTGATCGACGAGAGCGGCAAGAAGCTCAATGTCAGCCAAGGCGCGCTGGTCTCGATCGACAATTCCGGCGCCGTGCGCGCCATGGTCGGCGGCTACGACTATTCGACGAGCCAGTTCGACCGCGCCTCCGAAGCACGCCGTCAACCGGGCTCGGCGTTCAAGCCGTTCGTCTATATGGCCGCGCTGGAAGCTGGTCGCACGCCCGACAGCGTGCGCAACGACGCACCGATCAAGATCGGCAAGTGGACACCGGACAATTACGGCGGCAAATATTTCGGCAAGGTGACGCTGGCGACCGCGCTGGCGAAATCGCTGAATTCTGTCGCGGCACAGCTGACCATGGAGGTCGGCCCCGACGCGGTGGTCGAGGCGGCGCACCGCATGGGCATCCAGTCCGATCTGATCGCCAACACCTCGATCGCGCTCGGCACTTCGGAAGTGACGCCGCTGGAGCTGACATCGGCCTATGTGCCGTTCGCCAATGGCGGCTACAAGCCCGACATCCATTTCATCCGCCGCATCACCACGACCGAAGGCAAGGTGCTCTATGACGACAATGGCGGCAGCGCGCCGCGCGTCGTCAAGCAGAACATTGTCGGCATGATGAACTCGATGATGACTGGCACGGTCGAGATCGGCACGGCGAAGAAGGCGGCCTTCGCCTGGCCGTCTGCCGGCAAGACCGGAACCAGCCAGAATTCGCGCGACGCCTGGTTCGTCGGTTACACCGCAAACCTCACCACCGGCGTATGGTTCGGCAATGATGACGGCACGCCGATGAAGAAGGTCACCGGTGGCGCGTTGCCGGCACAGGCCTGGCACGAATTCATGGTGGCGGCGCATGAAGGCGTGCCGGTCAGGCCGCTGCCCGGGACCTGGAAATCGACGCCTCCAGATACCATCGTGCCCGACGATATTCCGTCAGTCGATAACAATCAGGCGGCGCCGTTGCCTGCCGTGGCCGTCAGCCGTTCGGAGCCTGCTGCCGCGCCGGCACCTGCTGCTGCACCGGCACAAGCACCGGTCCGCCGTCCGGCCGAAACGGTCGATGCCGACGGTTTCAACATGCCGGGCGACGGCGGCACCACGGCCTCGATCAAGCACCCGGTACCGCCGGGCAGCGTCGGCGGCCCGGCCAAGAAGCGGAAAACCTCAATCCTGGATATTCTCGGCGGCGGCTGAGCGGCTCGTCATTCTGGCTTCAAACCAATGGCTAGCTGGCAATCCGTTCCTCATATGAGAGCTGCGGTGACAATTCGGCCTCTCGCCACCTCCGCGGCATTCGGCTACATCTCCGGCCGGAGTGACAGACATGGCTGAGACCGACACCAGAAAAACCATCGTGCTGACCGGAGCCAGCCGCGGCATCGGACATGCTACGGTCAAGCGCTTTTCGCGTGAGGGTTGGCGCGTCATCACCTGTTCGCGCCAGGCCTTTGCCGAGGATTGTCCGTGGCCGGCCGGTCCGGAAGATCACATCAAGGTCGATCTCGCCGACCAGGAAGATGTCGGCATCGCCGTCTCGGAGATCCGTCACCGGCTCGAGGCGCATGGCGGCCAGTTGCACGCTCTGGTCAACAATGCCGGCATCTCGCCAAAGCTCAAGGACGGCAACAGCCGGATGGATTCGATCGACACGCCGATGCATGTCTGGCGCGACGTGTTCCAGGTCAATTTCTTCGCGCCGATCATGCTGGCGCGTGGCCTCTTCAAGGAGCTTGCTGCAGCGAAAGGCTCGATCGTCAACGTCACCTCGATCGCCGGCACGCGCGTGCATCCTTTTGCCGGCACCGCCTATGCGACCTCGAAGGCGGCACTCGGCTCGCTGACGCGCGAGATGGCGCATGATTTCGGCCCGCACGGCATCCGCGTCAATGCGATTGCGCCGGGCGAGATCGACACCGCGATCCTGTCGCCTGGCACCGACAAGATCGTCGAGACGATCCCACTCAGGCGCCTTGGCGCCACCTCGGAAGTCGCCGACATCATCTTCTTCCTGTGCTCGCAGCAGGCGTCCTATGTGACGGGCTCGGAAATCCACATCAATGGCGGCCAGCACGTCTGAGCACTGACAGACTGCTCATTCAGCGATGGTGAGAACAGCCTTGCCGCCGAAGCTGCGCTGTCGCAGGGCGTCCAGAGCCCGGGCGATGTCTGTCCACGGCACGGTCATGGACACACGGGTTTCCAGCCGGCCAGCCGCGACCAGAGCGAGCAGCGAGGCGATGTCCGCGCCAATGGCTGGACCGGATGTGTAGTAGGCGAAAGTCTGAAGCCTCGCTCCCTCATGGCCCGGAACGAACTGTCTGAAGCCAACCGGCGTGAATTCGCCGCTGCTCGAACCGAACATGACGATGGTGCCGCCGGGGGCGACGCGTTCGATGGCATGGGCGAGGCTTTGGCCGCCGACCGACTCGGTGATCAGAGAGAATGGCCCTTCGGCCAGTTCGATCGACTCGACGACTTCGTGAGCACCAAGACCGCGGAGATCCTCGGCGTGCCGGGCGGCGGCGATTGCAGTCACCGCGGCGCCTTGCTCGCGGGCGATCTGGATCTGGAAACGGCCGACCGCGCCGCTGGCGCCGGTGATCAACACCTGCTGTCCCGCGAGGTCGCCGCCATGGCGCAAGACCCTGAGCGCCGTCGTGCCCGCGACCGGAAGCGTGGCGGCGGACCCGAAGCTGACCTCGTCCGGGATGACGGCGAGACGGTCGGTCGGAACGGCCGCCCGTTCGGCCCAGCCGGCCTCGTCGACCAAAGCCACAACCCGGGCGCCGATGGCAGGCCCGGAGCCATCGGCTGCCGCCCGCTTGATCACTCCAACCACGTCCTGGCCAGGTATCCAGCCTTCCGGGCGTATGGTGAGCAGGCGCAGTTCACCGCGGTTCAACGAGGTAGCGTGGACTGAGACAAGCGCTTCGTTGGGGAGGGGCCGAGGGTCCTCGACCTCGGCGAGCGTCAGTCTGGTGGGGTTGTCGGGAGACATGACGAGCGCGCGCATGGGAAGCCCTCCTGATACTTTGTGACATGCCAGCCACGAACCGGAGCCTATCGACTTCCCGCATCAAAGAATTTAGCTATCATGGCGAATGGTCGCTAAAATCGGTCAATTGTGAGACAGCCTCTCCGCTACCCCTGGGTCGATTTCGATGTCGATGATGTGATCGCTCCTGCAATTGCGGTTCGCGTCGATGTCACCGAAACCAAAGCGGAAGTGGCGACCCATTGGCACCGCAAGGGCCAACTCGTCTTCGCGCTCGGCGGTGGCGTCACATGCCGCGTCCCGAGCGGCCTGTGGATGGTGCCGCCACATTGCGGGGTGTGGATTCCCGGCGGCATGGAACACAGCAATATCGCGACCGCCAATGCGCGGATTTTCTTCGTCTATATCGAGCCGGGAGCCGCCGATCTGCCGGACCGGTGCTGCACGCTGTCGATCTCGCCGCTGCTGCGCGAATTGGTCATCGAGCTGGCCGACCGCATGGAGGAAGACGAAGGGAAGGACGCGCTTTTGACTGGGATGCTGCTCTCCGAACTGCCGCGCATGCCTGTCCAGCAACTGCATCTGCCGATCTCCGCCGAGCCGCGCTTGCGGCGGATCGCGGAAGCATTGGCGCAGGACCCTGCCGATCGCAGCACGCTTGCAGAGTGGGCCAGTCGCGTCGCGCTCTCAGAAAGCAGTCTCGCCCGTCTTGTGGTGAAGCAGACCGGACTGAGCTTCGGCCGCTGGCGCCAGCAATTGCACCTGATCGTCGCCATACGGGAGCTGGCCTCCGGTGCGAGTGTCCAGCAGGTTTCGGGCGATCTCGGCTACGCCTCCGTCACCGCCTTCATCACCATGTTCAAGAAAGCGCTCGGCAAGCCGCCGGCAAAGTATCTCGCCAGCGTCGCGCACAATGGCGGCTCCGCCTTCGTGGCGTGATCAACGCGCCTGTGGGCAAGCCTCAGGCCGGGGAGGGCTCAATGGCTTCGGGACGCGGCATCGGCTTTTGCTCCAGCACTTCTTGCACGATGCCGCGGGCGATTTCGCGTTCGCCCATGATGACGGCGTCGGCGCCGAGGCCTTTGAGATGCTCGACCTCGGCATCGGAATGGGCCCTCGCTATGACGTTGATGCCGGGATTCGCGGCGCGTGCCCTGAGCACGATCTGCCCGGCCTCGAACGCGTTGGGGATGGCAAGGATCAAGCGTTTGGCCCCCTGCGGATTGGCGGCGGCAAACACGCCCCCATTGGCCGCATTGCCGGAGACGATTTCGACGCCGTCGTCTCTGAGCCTCGCCAGCGTCTTGTCGGCGTCCTCGATGACCAGGAAGGGCAGCGATGCCTGTTTCAGCGCCGCGCCGACCAGGCTGCCGACGCGGCCGTAGCCGATCAGGATGGTGTGGCCCGAAAGCGTCGTGCGCGGCGGCGGGCCATTCTCTTTTGCCGCGGCGGCCACCGAGGCCACTTGTCCGGGCTGCGTCGCCGGGCCGACCGGCTTGGCCTCTTCCGGTGGTGCTGCCTTGGCGGCGCGCGCGTCCAGCCATGGCTTCATCCAGTCGAGGGCGAGGAACATCAGCGGATTGACCAGGATCGACAGGATGGCGCCTGCCAGGATCAGGTCGCGTCCCTGTTCGGGCAACAGCTTCAGCCCGACGCCGAGCTCCGCCAGGATGAAGGAGAATTCGCCGATCTGCGCCAGGCTGGCCGAGATCATCAAGGCGGTTCCCAGCGGATAGCGGAAGGCGATGACGATAACGAAGGCGGCCAGCGACTTGCCGATGACGATGATGGCCAGCGTCGCCAGGATCGGCCAGCCATTGCTCATCAGGCTGAACGGATCGAACAGCATGCCGACCGAGACGAAGAACAGCACCGAGAAGGCGTCGCGCAGCGGCAGTGATTCCTCCGCCGCGCGGTGGCTGAGCTCGGATTCGCTCATGATCATGCCGGCGAAGAAGGCACCGAGCGCCAGCGAGACGCCGAACAGTTTGGCGGCGCCGAAGGCGACGCCGAGCGCGATCGCCAGCACCGCCAGCCGGAACAGTTCGCGCGAGCCGGTATGGGCGACGTAATGCAGGATCCACGGAATGACGCGGCGGCCAACCACCAGCATGACGATGACGAAGGCGACGACCTTGGCCAGCGTGAGGCCGACGACGCCCCAGATGCCGAAGCTGGCCGGCAGCAACAAAAGGCTCGCATGGTCATCGACCTGCAGCTGGCCGCCGAGCACGCCGGCCAACGCCGGCAAAAGCACCAGCGCCAGCACCATGGCGAGGTCCTCGACGATCAGCCAGCCGACGGCGATGCGGCCGCGCTCGGTCTCGATCAGCCGTCGCTCCTGCAACGCGCGCAACAGCACCACTGTGGACGCGACGGAAAGCGCCAGGCCGAAGACGAGGCCTGCGCCCATCGACCAGCCGAGCATCCAGGCAAGGCCGGCGCCCAGCGCGGTGGCAAAGCCGATCTGGACGATGGCGCCGGGTACGGCGATGGCGCGGACGGAGAGAAGATCCTTCAGCGAGAAATGCAGGCCGACGCCGAACATGAGCAGGATGACGCCGATTTCGGCCAGCTCATTGGCAAGACCGGCATCGGCGACGAAACCCGGCGTGTTCGGTCCAACCAGCACGCCGGCGACGAGATAGCCGACCAGCGGCGGGATGCGAAAACGGTTGGCGAGCGCCCCGAAGATGAATGCCAGCCCCAGACCGGCGACGATGGTGGCGATAAGGGGCGTGTCATGCGGCATTGTCTATAGAGCGCCTTTCGGGAAATGTCGGGTGTGCGCCGCCCGCAGCCGCCGCCTTTGCAATATGGTGGAGGGAGTGCGGGCGACGCAACCCGCGAGACGTAAATTGGTGGCCAGAGGCGCCGAAAAACCAAAGGCGCGCGCACCGAAAACGCTGCGCGCGCGAATGATCTATGAGATAGCGTCAGGCTGCCTGCTGCAGCATGGCCTCGATGTCGATCAGCGGGCGGTTGGTCAGTGTCTTTGGGATCTCCGCCTGCACCTTGTCGGTGACTTCCTTGTGCAATTTCTTGCGCATGGTGCCGAGCACCAGCGGTGGCGCGACCAGCACGATGTCGTCGAAGACGCCGTGATGGGCGAGCTTGTAGAGCCGGTCCGCGATCTCTTCGGCAAAGCGTTCCTTGCCCTGCCGGTGCCAGTCGGTTTCCTCAACCGCGCTGCGATGCACGGAGGGGCCGTCATTGTAGCGGCCGGGACTGTCGCTGCCTTGTTCGCGCGTTGCCGGATTGTCCTGGTTCATCTCTTGGAAGAGCTGCAGGTGCGGATAGAGATTGTCGCCCTCGTTCTTCAGGAACAGCGCTTTCTCGCCATCGGCCACCATGACCAGAAGGCCATGTTTCAGGTTGATCTTGCTCATTTGCGGGCTCCTGCTTGAAGGTTCAAATCCAGCCGACGATTGTCTGTTACGGCAGGGGCAGAACGCGTGGCGAAGCGGGAACGTTCCACTTCGTTCGCCGAGATCGCACGCAGCCACATCGAGCCCGATCTATCGTCCATCGGAGCAATGTCCGAGGTGACGGCTTTAATCTACTAAATTGGTAGAATTTAGAAAAAACAATTTTGCAGCTTGGCCGCCTGCCGATAAAAGAGCCGCACAACAAGGCCTGCGGCAGCAGCTTGAATCCGCCTGGTATGCGGATGTGGAATATTTTTCTCTTGGCCCTTTGGCTTGCGGAAAAGCGATTGCCTCCCGCAAGGGGATGCGCGAGTGGGTTCCTTCAGCTTTTTCGCGTCCGCGCCTAAAACTGCCGAATTGTTCCGGAATCTGTTCGTCATGCCGCACGCCAATCCCAAGCTCACCGCGTTCCCGGTCTTCATGCGGGTCGAAGGCGAAGCCGTGGCCATCGTCGGCGGCGGCGTCGAAGCGTTGGCCAAGGCGCGGCTACTTGATCAGTCGAGTGCTGTGCTTCGCATCATCGCCGATGTTGCCGACGCCGAATTGCTGAGCTTCATCGCCGCGACCGGCGCCATCCGTATCGACGCCCCCTACGACGCCGCGCATCTCGAAGGCGCGGTCCTGGTGTTTGCCGCCAGCGGCGACGAGAGGCTCGACCGCCGCGTCGCCGACGATGCGCGCCGCCTTGGCATTCCGGTCAATGCCGTCGACCGGCCGGAGCTGTGCGATTTCTTCACCCCGGCGCTGGTCAACCGCGCTCCGGTCGCCATCGCCATCGGCACGGAAGGCGCGGGTCCGGTGCTGGCGCAGATGCTGCGCAGCCGCATCGACCGCATGCTGTCGCCGTCGCTCGGGCCGCTGGCAGCGCTCGCCGCCTCGTTCCGGGGTGCCGCCGAAAAGCTGCTGCCGAAAGGCAACGCCCGCCGCCAGTTCTGGAGCAGTTTTTTCCAGGGTGCACCGGCGCGTGCCGTCGAAGCCGGCGAGCTTTCGCAGGCGCATGACGCCGCCGCCGATCTGTTGCTGTCGAAGGCTCCGGCTTCGGGCCATATCGCGTTGGTTGGCGCCGGGCCAGGTGCTGAGGATCTTCTGACGCTGCGCGCGCATCGGCTTTTGATGGAAGCCGACGTCATCGTCTATGACGCGCTGGTGCCGGAGGCGATCGTCGCCATGGGCCGCCGCGACGCCGAGCGGCTGCCGGTCGGAAAACGCAAGGGATGCCACACCAAGAGCCAGGCCGAGATCAATGCGCTGCTGGTCGATCTCGGCAGGCAGGGCAAGCGCGTCGTGCGGCTGAAGTCGGGCGACCCGCTGGTGTTCGGCCGCGCCGGCGAGGAGATGGCCGCACTGCGCGATGCCGGCATCGCCTATGATGTCGTTCCCGGGGTCACCGCCGCCTTTGCCGCCGCCGCCGATTTCGAGCTGCCGCTGACGCTGCGCGGCGTCTCCTCGTCGATGGTGTTCACCACCGGCCATGATCTGAAGGGCAATTCGCTGCCGGATTGGGCCAAGCTCGCCATTTCCGGCGCCACCGTAGCCGTTTATATGGGCCGCTCGGTCGCCGCCGAAGTCGCCGGACGGCTGATCGAGGCCGGCCTGTCGCCGGACACGGCGGTTGCCGTGGTCGAGAATGCCAGCTTGCAGAACCGCCGCCGTTTCCACGGCACACTGGCCGATTTGCCGTCGCTGGAAGAGCGCGCCGATCTGGCCGGTCCGGTGATGACCATCATCGGCGACGCGGTTGCCGGCGCCAACTTTGAACGTTCCGAGCCGCTCGCGGCACATAACTATGAGGGCGCCGCCAACGCGGCCGACGCAGAGGTCGAGCCATGAAGATACTGACCGCAAACCGCCTCTCCGACGGCATCGCCGTCTGGTATGCCGATGGCGGCTGGGCCGAGACGGTCGACCATGCCGACCTTGCCCATGGCCAAGCGGCAGAGGACAGGCTGGAAGCAATCGGCGCCAAGGCCAACGCCAACAATCAGGTTGTCGACGTGAATCTGATCGACGCTGAAGTCGTCAATGGCGTCGTCGTGCCGGTGCGGCTGCGCGAAAAGATCCGCGCCGCCGGCCCGACCATCCGGGAAGATCTGGGCAAGCAGGCTGCGCGGGCAGCTTAACAAAATACGGGCGGACGCGCCCTGAAAGACGAAACATGTACCGCTACGATGAGTTCGACCACGATTTTGTCCAGGCCCGCGTCGCCGAGTTCAGCGACCAGGTCGAACGCCGCCTGTCCGGCGAGATCACCGAGGATCAGTTCCGGCCGCTGCGGCTGATGAACGGCGTCTACCTGCAGCTGCACGCCTACATGCTGCGCATCGCGGTGCCCTATGGCACGCTGAACAGCGCGCAACTGCGCATGCTCGGCCACATCGCGCGCAAATACGACAAGGGCTACGGCCACTTCACCACGCGCCAGAACATCCAGTTCAACTGGCCGGCGCTGTCCGACATTCCGGCGATCCTGGCCGATCTCGCCAGCGTCGAGATGCATGCCATCCAGACCAGCGGCAATTGCATCCGCAACGTCACCGCCGACCATTTCGCCGGCGCCGCCGCCGACGAGGTCGCCGATCCGCGCCCCTATGCCGAGATCCTGCGGCAATGGTCGTCTGTGCATCCGGAATTCTCGTTCCTGCCGCGCAAGTTCAAGATCGCGGTGACCGGGGCCGAGCGCGACCGCGCCGCCATCCAGACGCATGATATCGGTCTGCATCTGAAGAAGAACGCCGCCGGCGAGCTCGGCTTTGCCGTCTATGTCGGTGGCGGCCAGGGCCGCACGCCGATGGTGGCGCGCAAGATCCGCGACTTCCTGCCGGAAGCCGACCTGCTTTCCTACTGCACGGCGATCCTGCGCGTGTACAACCTCTATGGCCGCCGCGACAACAAGTACAAGGCGCGCATCAAGATCCTCGTCCACGAGACAGGCGTCGAGGAAATCACCCGCCAGGTCGAGGCCGAATGGCAGGAGCTGAAGGACGCCGAGCTGAAGCTGCCGGAAGCCGACATCCGTGCCATCGACGCCTATTTCGCGCCGCCGGCACTGACCGCCCGGCCGGAAGGCGACGCGGCGATCAAGCTGGCGCGGCTCGATTCCAAAAGCTTCTCGGATTGGCTCGACCAGAATGTCGTGACGCATCGCCATCCTGACTATGCCGCGGTGACGATCTCGCTGAAAGGCATCGGCGAGGTGCCGGGCGATGCCACAGACAGCCAGATGGAAGCGGTCGCCGACATCGCCGAGAAATACGCGTTCGACGAACTGCGCGTCAGCCATGAGCAGAACCTGATCCTGCCGCATGTGGCGCGCGCCGATCTCAAGGCTGTCTATGATGCGCTGGTCGATATTGGTCTGGCGACGGCCAATTCCAACCTGATCAGCGATATTATCGCGTGCCCTGGCCTCGATTATTGCGCGCTGGCGACGGCGCGCTCGATCCCGATCGCGCAGGAGATTTCGCTTCGCTTCGCCTCGCTGGAGCGGCAGCGCGAGATCGGCGAATTGAAGCTGAAGATTTCGGGTTGCATCAATGCCTGCGGCCACCACCATGTCGGCCATATCGGTATCCTCGGCGTCGAGAAGAAGGGCTCCGAGCTCTACCAGGTGACGCTTGGCGGATCGGCCGACGAGAACACCTCGGTTGGCGAAATCATCGGCCGCGGCTTCTCTTCGGAAGAGATCACCGACGCCATCGAGCAGATCGTCGACACCTATCTCGGCCTTCGGCTCGGTCCCAGTGAACGTTTTATCGACGCCTACCGCCGTGTCGGTCCCGCGCCGTTCAAGGAGGCGCTCTATGCTGGCGAAACCAAGGCCGCTTGACCGCATCCTCGACGTCGACGACAGCATCGCCGCCAAAGCGGCGGGCTTCGACGCGCTGTATGGACATCTGAGCCCGCTCGACATCATCGAACGCGCGGCGAGCGAATTGTTTCATGACGAGATCGCCGCCGTGTCGTCCTTCGGCGCGGATTCCGCCGTCCTGCTGCATATGATCGCCAAGGTCGACCGCACGCTGCCGGTCATCTTCCTGGACACCGGCAAGCATTTCGAAGAGACGCTGGGCTACCGCGATGCGCTGGTCGCCGATTTCGGGCTGACCAACATCAGGGTGATCAAGCCCGAAGACGCAGCGCTCGAACGGGTCGATCCGACCGGCAATCTGCACCAGAGCAACACCGATGCCTGCTGCGACGTGCGCAAGGTCGAGCCGCTGGCGCGCGGCGTCGCCCCCTTCCGGGCCTGGCTGACCGGCCGCAAGCGCTTCCAGGCGGCGACGCGAGCCGCGCTGCCGGTGTTCGAGGCGGTCGGCCCGCGCGTACGCATCAATCCGCTGGCGCACTGGACGACATCCGATCAGGCCGACTACATGCGCGCGCATGCGCTGCGCGAAAATCCGCTGGTTGCGTACGGCTATCTGTCGATCGGCTGCTTCCCATGCACGCAGCCGGTGCAGCCGGGCGAGGATGCGCGAAGCGGACGCTGGGCCGGTCATGCCAAGACCGAGTGCGGCATCCATCTGTCGGGACTGGAAGTATCGCTGACCGACGCATCCCTTTAAGCTATGGTGATATTCAGGTGAGGCTGGCCTGCAACGGCGGCTTCCGCTCGGAGGCCGCCGGTTTCGTGTGGACCGGCTTTCGCGGACTTTCGATTTTTAGGGCTTTAGGAATTTTCTATGACTGAACAGACCACAGCGGAGACCCGCCTCTGGACCCGGACGGGGTTTCGCGAAGACGAGTGGACACATGCCGAAAGTGCGGATGCACTGGCGGGCAATGGCCGCTTCATCCTGCCGTTGCAGGCATTTCTCGGCCTTGATGCCGAGGTGCGGCGCTCGGCCAAGGAGCGGCTGGGCGTCGCATTGCTGCCGGGCGACCAGCTGGAAAAGATCGTGGATCTGCTCGACCAGCTGTCGCTGGTGGCGCTGGCCTTTCCGGCCTTCAGCGACGGCCGCTCGTTTTCCAAGGGCGAATTGCTGCGCAGCCGCTACGATTTCGAGGGCGCGGTCCGCGCCACGGGCCAGGTGCTCGTCGACCAGCTGCCGCATATGCTGCGCCTCGGCTTCGACGAGTTCGAGATCTCCAACCCGGTTCTGCTGAAGCGCCTCGAAGAAGGCCGCACAGGCGGGCTGGGCCTTTACTATCAGCCGACCGAAGCGTCGGAGCCGAAGGGGCCGAAATACTCCTGGCGGCGCGTTCGCAACAGCTGACGCGACGGTAATTCCGCCTGTCTTTACAAAGACTGTGATCGGGCCTTCTCCTGGCTGTCCGGACGGAAATATCCGCCGGGCGCGAGGGAGGAATCGGCGCTCATCGGCGGCAACACCAATGCACCGTCCATCATGATCGCCGAAAAGGCGCCTGACATGATCAGGGCTGCAAGGTCTGGATGCGCGAGGAGCGCAAGGCTGCCTGAGCCGGTTTTTGGGAGATGCCGCCGCGCCTTCGGTGCGGCGGTTTTTTTCTTTGTCTTACGGAATTCCCAAGCGAAAGCCCGGAAAACCGCCTCACACTTTGCTGGAATGCTTTCAGGCCAAGGCCCGCGCTTCGCGAAACGAGACCAGCTTGCGGCGGTTCTCGTCCCACAACGCAAGCTTGACGCAGCGCAGGCTGTCGAGGAGCGTGACGCGGCCGATGCCGCGCAGTTCGGGATAGTCGCGCAGCACTTCCTGCAGCCGGTAGCCCGGCACCTTGGCCGAGAGATGGTGCACGTGATGGACGCCGATATTGCCGGTGAACCAGTTCAGCACCGGCGGCAAATCATAATAGGACGAGCCGTGCAGGGCGGCACGCTGGAATTCCCACTCTTCGTCCTTCGCCCATTCCGTCTCCTCGAACTGGTGCTGGACGTAGAACAGCCAGATTCCGGCCGATCCGGCCAGGATCACGATCGGCAAATGGACGATCAGGAAAGCGCCGGGGCCGACCAGCCAGATAAGCAGCGCTGCCGCGACCGCGATGCCGAGATTGGTGGTCATCGACGACACCCAGGGCGTCAGGCCGCCGCGCATCATGCCGACCGGCAGCCTCTGCTCGAAGATGAACAGCCAGATCGGGCCAAGGCCGAACATCACCAGGGGATGGCGGTAGAGACGATAGGCAAGGCGTCCCCGCCAAGACAGCTGCCGGTATTCAGCAACCGTCAACGTCCTGATATCGCCCATGCCGCGCTCGTCAAGATTGCCGGCGCTGGCGTGATGGGTGGCGTGCGCGCGCCGCCAGCAATCGTAAGGGGTCAGCGTCAGCACGCCGAGCGCGCGGCCGATCCAGTCGTCGGCAGTGCGGTTGGCGAAGAAGGAGCCGTGGCCGCAATCGTGCTGGATCATGAAGATCCGCACCAGAAAACCGGCGGCGGGAAGGATCAGGATCAAGCCCCACCAGTGGCCATAGGAATAGGCTGCCGAAGACAGCGCCCACAGCGTAACGAAAGGAATAAGGGTGATGGCGAGTTCAAGAGTGCTGCGTCGCCGGTCGGGCTTCTTGTAGCGCGCCAGGATCTTCAACCAGGCGCGCTTGCTGTTGGCGGCCGTCTCGGGGGAAATCATGTTCATCAGGAAGCATAGGCGGGGCGTCCCGCTGCCGCAAGGAAAAGCTCACGCAAAATTACCGCGCGTAATTGTCGCGCGATTGCATCGCTATTGGCGGCGTTGGCCGCCGGCCATGCTGGCTTCTATGCCGTCCAGCCGGTCGAGCAGGTCCCGGAAACGGGCGGGAATGTCGGCCTCGGTGCGGAAGGCCGGCAAGGTGCGCAAGAAGCGCGTCGTCGCCTCGGTGCCGAACTGGCGCCTGATGTCGGCGGCGAGCTCTTCGCTTCTGTTGCCAGTATTGCGGTCCATTGTCTCAAATCCTGTGTCGGTTTCAAAACTCCTCCAAGCTTTGAATGGTTCCCCATAGCGGGGTATTGGCAAGCAAAGGCTGCCGTTACGGTAAAGTTTGAATTAATTTTGAACGTCCTTGCGCGCCGCACCAAGTCCGACGGGCAGCCCGCAACATTGCCTGCTGTTGGGCGTCCTCCTGGGCTTGCCCCTTGATTTTTGGCCGCCAAACCTCGATATCGGGCGCAAATCCAAACCATTCGAATGACGGGAAATGGCGATGAGCGACCAGACAAAAGACGAACGCGCGCCCGAGGATATCGAAACGGCCGAGGCCGAGCGCACGCAAGGCGGCATCGACGGCGACTATGAAGCGCTGGTGCGGCTGCTGAAGGAAAACGAGGAGCTGAAGGACCGCGCGCTGCGGGTCGCGGCCGAGATGGAGAATCTGCGCCGCCGCACCGCCCGCGACGTGCATGATGCGCGCGCCTATGCGGTGGCCAATTTCGCCCGCGACATGCTGTCGGTATCGGACAATCTGCGCCGCGCACTCGATGCTATCCCCGCCGAGGCGAAAGCGGCCGGAGATGCCGGCTTCAAGGCGCTGATCGACGGCGTCGAGATCACCGAGCGCGCCATGCTGTCGACGCTGGAACGGCATGGGGTGAAGAAGCTCGAACCGGAAGGTGAGAAGTTCGACCCGAATTTCCACCAGGCGATGTTCGAAGTGCCCAATCCCGATGTGCCGGCCAACACCGTCGTCCAGGTCGTGCAGCCGGGCTATTCGATCGGCGAGCGCGTGCTGCGGCCGGCCATGGTCGGGGTCGCCAAGGGCGGCCCCAAGATCGCGGCCACCGAAGCGCCGGTCGAGCCGGGGCCGGTGAACGAGCAGGCCGAGAAGGATGCGTGAGTAGGAATAGGCAGTAGGGGATAGGGAATAGGGAATAGGAATAGGGAATAGGGAATAGGGAATAGGGAATAGGGAATAGGGAATAGGGAATAGGGAATAGGGAGGCGTATCAATCGCGCGGCTTCGTGTTATTCATTCTTTCCCTAATTCCCAATCCCTACTACCTCATGTCCCTGACACCCATCGACCTCCTCGACTATGCTGGCGTCGCCGTCTTTGCCGCGACCGGGGCGTTGGCGGCTTCGCGCAAGCAGCTCGACATTATCGGCTTCCTGTTTCTGGCCAGCGTCACCGGCATTGGCGGCGGCACGCTTCGCGACGTCATCCTCAACCTGCCCGTCTTTTGGGTCGCCAACTCCGGCTATGTGCTGGTTTGCGCGGCGGTTGCGGTGCTGGTCTTCTTCATCGCCCACCGCGTCGAATCCCGCTGGAAATGGCTGCTCTGGCTCGACGCCATCGGATTGGCGGCCTTTTCCGTAATGGGCGCGGCCAAGGGGCTGGCCATCACCGGCTCGCCGGTCGTCTCCGTTGTTATGGGCGTGTTGACCGCCACATTTGGCGGCATCCTGCGCGATCTGCTGGCCGGCGAGCCATCGGTGCTGCTCAGGCCCGAAATCTACGTCACCGCCGCACTCGCGGGCGCCGGCCTCTACACACTTGGCGATCTTGCCGGCCTGCCGCCGCTCGCCTCGGATATCGCCGGCTTCGTCGCGGCTTTCCTGGTGCGCGGCGGCGCGCTGAAATTCGGCTGGACCTTTCCGTCCTACAAGAGCCGCCCGGGACGGCGACCGGAGGATATTCCGTAGGGAGAGGGATTAGGGAATAGGGAATAGGGAATAGGGAATAGGGAATAGTCGGTAGTCAGCAATTCGCGGCAGCCTTCACTACTGCCTACTGCCTACTGCCTACTGCCTACTGCCTCACGCCGCAAAGCGCTGCGCTTCCCCGCCATAATAGTTGACGTAGCGGGCGCCGATTTCCTTGACCGGCATCACCACGAACACATCGACGGTGGAGAACTCACGGTCGATGACGCAGCCGTCGCCGATGCGGGCGCCGACGCGCAGATAGCCCTTGACCAGCGGCGGCATGGCCGCGATCGCCGCCTTGGCGTTGACCGCCTCGATCGGCATCAGATCCATCGAGCAATAGCGGCCGGAGACCGCCCGCACATCCCAGGCGGAGTTGGTCCGGCAGTGATGGGCAAGGTAGGTGAGCGCCTCGGCATGCGCAGCCGGCACCGTGCCAGGGAACGAGGCACAACCGGTCATCACGCCGATCTCATAGTGGTTGATGTAGGCCCAGATGCCTTGCCACAGCGCCTCGATGGTGCGCTTCGAGCGGTATTCCGGCAGCACGCAGGAGCGGCCGAGCTCAAGGAAGCGCTGGCCAGGATGGCGGGCGATCAGCTTGGTCAGTTCGAACTCGCCTTCGGAATAGAAGCCGCCGGCGGTCGCGGCAATCTCTTGCCGCAGCAGGCGGTAAGTGCCGACGATGCGGCGATGCTCGGGGCCGGAGATCGAAGTGTCCAGCACGAGGAGATGGTCGCACAGCGGGTCGAAGCGGTCGGCGTCGCGCCGGTCCTGCGCCTGGAACAGGTCCTTCCTGGCGCCAAGCTCGTCATAAAACACCCGGTAGCGCACTTCCTGGGCGGCGGCGATTTCGGCCTCATTGCGGGCAAGCCGCACTTCGAGATTGCCGATACGGCCCAGCGGTGCGCCTGTTGCGACGGCATCGGCGTTCCGCGCGGCGAGCAAAGCGCCGCCTGCGCTGGGCCGAGTGTCACATTCCGGCATAACTGTATGCACGAGTGATTCTCCTTCGAGCCATCCCTCTTGGCACGGGGATACGGTGTAGGTGCAACAGGATTGTGACAGTACCGTGATACGGCGCGACGGGCAATACTTCGTCGGCTGGCGAAAACCCTCATTCGGCTACCTACGTGACGCGAGGATTGCGCCAGCGTCGCCTTGAAGCGCGTCGCGCTGGGACGATTCACGCGACGCGCTTCAAGTCTTTGTTTTGTGCATGTCGTCTTCTCAAAACCGGGGCCACTTTTGAGCGACATGAATTCAGGCGGCCACCTGGCCCTCGACGGCATGGACCAGCGCGTCGGGATCGAGCGGCTTGGTGACAAAGCCGCTGGCGCCATGGGCGAGCACGGTGTGGCGGGTCTTTTCCTGGCTGTCGGCCGAAAGCACCATGATCGGAACCGGCGGCACAGCCATTTCCTCCTCGTGGCGGCGGATGGCGGCGATCGCGTCCAGCCCGTCCATAACCGGCATGTGCAAATCCATCAGCACCACATCGAAGCGATTTTTCAGCCCGGCTTCGGTCACCGCCTCGACCGCGGCCTTGCCATTGCCGACCACTTTCACGCGATGTCCCGCCTTCAAAAGCGTGGCGCGGGCAAGCATGGCGTTGATGTCGTTGTCTTCGGCGATCAGCACCGACAAACCTTGCTGGCGCCCGCCATGGGCACGAAGCGAGGACGCGCCGGTCTTTTCCGGCTTGGGCGGCGGCAAGGCAGGGGCATGACTGGTCAGCAGCACGCGCAGCAGGGTTTCGCCGCGCACCGGCCTCGCCAAGAAGGTGGCGTAGCCGCTGGTGCGGAATTCGCCAAGCATGCCGCGGTCGGTCGGCGCGATCAGCGTGATCGCCTCGCAATCGGCAAAGCCACTCTGGCGCAGGCGCTTGAGCAGTCTGCCGTCGCCGTCCTCCAGGGCCGCGTCGATCAACAGCACATCGCAATGTTCGGCGAAGGGCGTCGCCTGGGAAGCGGTTGCGGCGACGTCGACGGCGCCGCCATGGGCGCGGATGGTGCGGGCGATGGCGTCGGCCTCGACGGCGTTCTTCGACACGATCACGGCGCGCCGGCCGGCCAGGATGTTCTGCCGGTTCTGCGGTGCTTCGGTTGCTCCTGCGGCCGGGATCTCGAAGACGAATTCCGATCCCTCGCCAAGCCGGCTCGACACCGAAATGGCACCGCCCATGGCGGCGACCAGGCGCCTCGATATGGCCAGACCGAGGCCGGCGCCGCCATGGGTGCGGGTCGAGGTGCCGTCGGACTGTTCGAACTCCTCGAAGATGCGCTCCATATCCTCTTCGCGCAGGCCAGGGCCGGTGTCGGCGACGGTGAAGCAGATGCGGTCGCTGGTCTCGGTGCGGGCCCGTGCAACCGAAACCAGCACGCCGCCGGTGTCGGTGAACTTGATCGCATTGCCGATCAGGTTGAGCAGCACCTGCCTGACTCTTCCCGGATCGGCCATGATCATCTGTGGCACGTCGGGCTCGACATGACAGCCGAGGCCGATGTTCTTGGCGAAGGCTTTCGCCGCCATCAGTTCGATGATGTTGTCGGCGATTTCGCGCAGCGATGTCGGCTGCGGCTCCGGGTCGAAACGGCCGGCCTCTATCTTGGAATAGTCGAGCAAATCCTCGATGAGCGCCAAAAGGGCGCTGGCCGAGGTCGAGACAGCGCCGACATAGGTGCGCTGCTCGGGCGACAGATTGGTGTCAGCCAGAAGCTTGGCCATGCCCATGATGCCGTTCATCGGCGTGCGGATCTCATGGCTGACGGTGGCGAGGAAGCGCGACTTGGCCTGGCTGGCATATTCGGCGCGCTCACGCGCGGTGATCAACGAGGATTCGGCGCGCTTGCGGGCGGTGATGTCACGGGCAATCGCCCGGTGCGAGACGGCGCCGCTATCCTTGTCGCGCACCGACAGTTCGATCCACGAGAACCAGCGCGGACCGTTCGGCGTGCGGATGGAGACGTCGGTGGAACTCAGGCATTCGTGATCCGAAAAGGCGGCGTCGGGAACGATACCGACATCGATGCCGAGGTCGGCCAGAGTCCTGCCGGCAAGGTCGCGCTGATCGGTTCCGACGAGGCCGGCGAAAACCATGTTGGCATAGACGATGTGGCCGTCGCGGTCGCGGTGGACGACGAGATCGCCGAGCGCATCGATCAGCCCGCGAAAACGCTCCTCGCTCTCCTGCATCTCCCACATGCGGTCGGCCAGCGTCTCGATCTCGGCGCGGCTGCGCGCGGCGGTTTCGTCGAGCAAGGCCGTCGCGCGGTGGACGGTGCGGCGGTTGCGCAGGTGCATGGCGACGCCGGCAACGCCTGTCGCCAGCAGGCCGAGGGTGATGAAGATCGGCGCACCGGTGAGGTGGGAGAGGCCCGCCAGCACGACACTGGCGACCACCGTCAGGAACGGCAGGCCCTCGGACGTGGGGCGCGGCAAATCCGGCGCCAGCGGCGGCGCGGCAACATGCTGCCGCTTGGGCGTCGCCGGGTTCGGCCCGTCGATGCTTTCGGCGCGGCTCTTCTCTTTCCTGGCGGACTCCGCGATCATGCGGAAATCCTTGCCAGATAGAGATTATGGAAAAGCGCGGCGGATCGTTCGAATTTTAGCGGTCATGCATTTTTGCCGCCCGTTCTGGCGGCTTCGGGGCCTCACATATCCACGACCATGCGCCCCCTGATCTTGCCCTCGACGATGTCGTGGGCGGCGGCGATGATGTCGTCGAAGCCGATGGTCGTCGACAGGCCGGCGAGCTTTTGCAGATCGAGATCGCTGCCGATGCGGCGCCAGGCTTCGAGGCGCACGGCCTTGGGCGCCATCACCGAATCGATGCCGAGCAGCGAGACGCCGCGCAGGATGAACGGGGCGACGCTCGACGGCAGATCCATGCCACCCGCCAGGCCGCAGGCGGCGACCGCGCCGCCATAGGCGGTCATCGACAGCACATTGGCCAGCGTGTGGCTGCCGACGGCATCGATGCCGCCGGCCCAGCGCTCCTTGGCCAGCGGCTTGGCCGGCTGGGAGAGTTCCTCGCGCGAAATCACTTCGGCGGCACCGAGGTCGATCAGATAGGAGCTTTCGGCGTTGCGGCCGGTCGAGGCGATGACGTGATAGCCAAGGCTGGACAGGATCGAGACCGCGACCGACCCAACGCCGCCGGCTGCACCCGTCACCACCACCGGGCCGCGATCCGGCAGGATGCCGTGCCGCTCCAGCGCCATGACGCTGAGCATGGCCGTATAGCCGGCGGTGCCGACCGCCATCGCATCGTGCGCGCTGATGCCGTCGGGCAACGGCACCAGCCAGTCGCCGTTGACGCGGGCGCGCCCGGCATAGGCGCCGAAATGCGTCTCGCCGACGCCCCAGCCATTGAGGATGACCTTGTCGCCCTTGCGCCAGTCGGCATGCGATGAGGAGAGGACGGTTCCGGCGAAATCGATGCCCGGCACCAGCGGCCAGCGGCGGATCACTGGCGCTTTCCCAGTGATGGCCAGCCCGTCCTTGTAGTTGACCGTCGTCGCCTCGACCGCGACGGTTACGTCGCCTTCCATCAGATCGGCTTCGCCGAAATCGACGATCTCGACCGACTGCTTCTTTTCGGCGTCGCGCGAAACGAGGATGGCTTTGAAGGTTTCAGGCATCTCTTCTCCTCGGCTTCGCAAAGGCTGGCTCTGGCCGAACTGTGCGGCGACCGTCCGGCGAGGTCAATTGGTCAAAAGAGTCGGGCCGTCAGGCTTCTGGGCCTTGCGGCTTGGCCTCGCGCCGCCAGCCGATGAACTCGTCGAAGACGACCAGCGCCGCGCCGGCCGAAATGAAGGCATCGGCGAGGTTGAAGACGGCGAAGGACCATACCGGCGTGTGGAACAATATATAGTCGATGACGTGGCCGTAGACGGCGCGGTCGATCAGATTGCCGATCGCGCCGCCGATGATCAGGGCAAAGCCGATGCGGGCCAGCACATGGCCGGATGGCGTACGCGTTGCCAGATAAAGCACGAAGGCGACGACGACGACCGCGATGACGACCAGGCCGGTGTCGCCGAAAGACGAGAACATCGAAAAGGCAATACCGGTATTGTAGGTGCGAAACAGCGCCAGGAACGGCATCAGGTCGAGCTTTTCCTGAAAGGCGAGGCCGGTCTCGATCAGATGCTTTATCCACTGGTCGAGCGCGATTGCCACCACCACCAGCAGCGCATAGGGAGACCATGATTTCACGATGTGGCGTCCTCGGGGGCAAGTTTCAGAGCGCCGCGCCGGATCTCGAACAGCATGATTCCGGTGGCGACCGCCAAATTGAGCGAATCGGCGCGGCCGGCCTGCGGAATCCGCAGCAGCCGGTCGCAGCTTTCCGTCAGATTGTCGGGCAGGCCCTGCTGCTCATTGCCCATCATCAAGAGCACCGGTCCTCGGGAGAAATCGACCGAGCGGTAGTCGACCGCACCCTTCAGATGGGTGCCGACCACCAGGCCCGAGAAGCTGTTTCGCCAAGCCAGAAATGCTTCCGGCGTCGCCTTGGTCACCGGCACGGCGAAGATCGAGCCCATGGTGGCGCGCACGGTCTCGACAGAAAAAGGATCGGTAGTCTCGCCGACCAGGATGACGCCCTTGGCGCCGACGGCATCGACGGTGCGGATGACGGTGCCGAGATTGCCGGGATCGCGCACCCGGTCGAGCGCCACCCAGACGTCGCCGTCGTGAGCGCGGATGTCTCTTAGCGGCAGCAGTTTTTGCCGGAAGACGCCGACCACCATTTGCGGATTGTCACGGCGGGTGATGGCGACCAGCACTTTTTCGGACACTTCGAGCACGGTGCCGCCGGCGGCAACCGTGCGCGCCGCCACCTTTTCGACCGCCGCATTGCCGCGTCCGGCCTTGGCGAAAACCAGCGTCCTGATCGACCAGCCGAGGTCGAGGGCGTCGATGACCAGCTTCAGCCCTTCGGCCATGAAGGCGTTCTGCTGGTCGCGGAATTTCTTCTGGGCGAGCGCCTTGATGTCCTTGATCAGCGGATTGGCAAGGCTGGTGACTTCCTTGACCTGCCCGGGCGCGCCGGCGTGCCGCTCATTCATTCGGGACTCCCGGGCATTCAGGTCTCCGGGGCATTCAGGCCACCCAGCGCGAAAACAGCGATGTCGACAGCGCCCGCCCGGCGGACTGCTCGCGGATGATCAGTTCGCCTGATTCAACCGTGCCGCCCATGCCGGCAAAGGTGTCGCGCATCAAGGCATGGATGGCGAAGAAGGAGGCGCGGATGGAATAGGCGGTCAGCACTATGGCGACCGGTTTCGGCGTCAGGATCGCGCGGCAAAGGTCGGTCAGGCCGGGCAGGTCCTCGAACAACTGCCAGACCTCGCCCTTGGGTCCGCGGCCATAGGCAGGCGGGTCGAACAGGATGATGTCGTAGCGGCTGCCGCGGCGCTCTTCGCGCTCGGCGAATTTCACTGCATCGTCGACGATCCAGCGGATCGGCTTGCTGCCGAGACCGGCCATTTCCTGGTTTTCGCGCGCCCAGCCGACCGCCTTCTTGGAGGCATCGACATGGGTGACCTCGGCGCCGGCGCGGGCGGCCACCAGAGACGCGAGCCCGGTATAGCCGAACAGGTTCAGCACCTTGATCGGGCGCTTGGCCGCCGCGATCAGGCTGGCCATATGGTCCCAGTGCGAAGCCTGCTCGGGGAAGACGCCGACATGGCGAAACGAGGTGAAGCGGCCGAGATAGTCGATGCCGTCATGCTTCATCGGCCAGGTCTCGCCCAGCGGTACCTTCGGGAACCGCCAGCGGCCGATGCCTTCCTCGTCGGTGTCGCCGGTGAAGATGGCGTCGGCGCGGTCCCAGTCCCTGGCCGGTAAGGCCTTTTGCCAGATCGCCTGTCCCTCGGGCCGCACGATGCGGTAGGGGCCGTATTGTTCGAGCTTCTCGCCGGCACCGCTGTCGAGCAGTGCATAATCCTGATTGGGCGCCACTTCGAGGATCACCGGCAGGCGCTCAGTGGGCAGGATGCCTTCGCGACGCGCCAGGACACGGGGGGCGGGCTTCGGATCAGACCGGTCGTCCGGTTTTGTTTCGTGGCGTTGCTGTCTGGCTTCGGGTCGGATTGGTACGGTCTCCGGCTGTGGCCGCGCATGTTCGGTCCTGCCTTTTGCGGGCGGACGGTTGTCGCGGCGTTTGTCGCGAAAAGACTTCAAGCAGGAGCGTCTCCGGAGGCGGCAGGCCGCTTTTGGCATAGGGTCACCGGCTGCGCAAACAAAATGGTCGAGCGTGCGAATGTCTGAGGTGGTGGACCTCGCTGAGGAAACAGGCAAATCTCGAATCATGTCCCGTTCCGAACGCCTGCTCGACCTGATCCAGATCCTGCGCCGGCATCGCCGGCCGGTGAGCGGTCGCACGCTTGCCGGCGAGATGGACGTTTCGATCCGAACGCTCTACCGCGACATTGCCACGCTGCAGGGGCAAGGCGCGCCGATCGAGGGCGAGGCTGGGCTGGGCTATGTGCTGAAACCCGGCTTCATGCTGCCGCCACTGATGTTCACCGACGAGGAGATCGAGGCCATCGTTCTGGGATCGCGTTGGGTTGCCAGACAACCGGACAAGCGGCTGTCGGCCGCCGCCACCGACGCGCTGGCCAAGATCGCCGCTGTGCTGCCGGATGATCTGCGCGAGGACCTCGATGCGACCGCGCTTTTGGTCGGGCCGCACGGCGATGCTGTCGAAAGCATCGACCTTGGCCTGGTGCGCCAGGCGATCCGCAACGAGAGAAAACTCGGCTTTCTTTACCGCGACGCCGGCGGCGCCGCCTCCGAGCGCTTGATCTGGCCATTCGCGCTCGGCTTTTTCGACAAGGTGCGGGTGGTGGTGGCCTGGTGCGAGACGCGGCAGGATTTCAGACATTTTCGCTCCGACCGGATGTCGGGGCTCAACACCACGGATATCCGCTATCCGCGTCGTCGGCAGGCGCTGCTGAAGGAATGGCGCGCGACGCTGGACGCACCGAAGCGCCAGCCTGGCGCTTAATGCTCCTTTCCACGCGCCCACAAGACGCTGCTGCCAGAATCTGACAGTGGGGTCACCTATGCTCCTCCAATCGAAACCCTGGAGAGCAGACATGAACCCCCCCAATTTCGTCATCCTTTATGTCGACAGCCCGGAGCGGAGCGGCGCCTTCTACGGTGCGCTGCTGGGACGCCAGCCGGTGGAGACGTCGCCGACCTTCGTGCTGTTCGTGCTCGACAATGGCTTCAAGCTCGGCCTGTGGTCGCGCCACACGGTGGAGCCGTCGGCCGCGGCCGCGGGCGGCGGTGCGGAGCTCGTCTTCGCGTTGGACCGGCCTGATGCGGTGGACGCCGCCTACACGGACTGGGCAGGACGCGGCTTGACCATTCTGCAGACGCCGACCGACATGGACTTCGGCCGCACCTTCGTTGCGCTCGATCCCGACAAGCACCGGCTGCGCGTCTACTGGCTGAACGACGGAGAACAGGCCAATGGGGAACAGGCCAATGGAGAACAGAAATGAGTGCGCACTGGATCGCGGTCGCTTCCGCCGAACATGTCCGGCGCGGCCGCGAGGCCGGCTTCATGCAGGTCAACCACGGCAAGGCGGCACCTTTGCGCCGCATGAAGCCCGGCGACGGCATCATCTACTACTCGCCGACCACAATTCTGCGCGAGAAGGACGGCCTGCAGGCCTTCACGGCAATCGGCACCGTGCGAGAAGGCGAGCCTTACCAGGGCGACATGGGCGGTGGCTTCACGCCGTTCCGCAGGGATGTCGAATGGGCCAAGGCCGAGGAGGCGCCGATCAAGCCGCTGCTCGAGCAGCTCGACTTCACCGCGGGCAAATCGAACTGGGGTTATCAACTGCGCTTTGGGCTGTTCGAAATTACGGCGCATGATTTCGCGCTGATCGCCGAGGCGATGGGCGCTGCCATGAAGGCCGACTGAAGCATCCAGCCGCCGGATCGGCAAGGCACCGTGACAACGCTGCTGACACCAAGTTGTCAGCAGCCTTGTGCGACAAGCGATTGTCTTCAGATAGCGTCGCGCTTGCCCCAGGAGAATAAGATGGACTTCGTCTCGATCCGCATCATTACCGATCAGATCAAGCCCTTGGTGGCATTCTACGACACGATCACCGGGCTTACCGCAACCTGGTTCACAGACGATTTCGCCGAACTGGCAACGCCGTCCTGCACACTGGCGATCGGCAGCACCCACACGCTGGCCCTGTTCGGAACTGATGTGGCGCAGCCGGCCGCCAATCGCTCAGCGATCATCGAGTTTCGCGTCGCCGATGTTGATGCTGAGTACAGCAGGCTGGCGAAAATCATCGGCGATTTCGTACAGACGCCGACGACGATGCCATGGGGTAACCGGTCGCTGCTGCTGCGCGATCCCGATGGCAATCTGGTGAACTTCTTCACCCCGGTCAGCGCGGAAGCGATCAGGAAGTTCGATCGCAGAACCGGCGCAGACGCTACTGCTTGAGCGCGTTGTAGACGGCAATGCCGGCGGCAAGGTCCTCAAGCGCGGCGCCGACCGACTTGAACAGCGTGACCTCAGTGGGGCTCTGCCGGCCCTGTTTTTCCCCGCGCGCCAGCTCATGCAGATCGGCGACGATGGCTTCCGGCTTCAGCACGCCGGAGGCGAGCGGCTGGACGATGTCGCCGGCTTCCTTGGTGGCGCCGGCGCGGGTGTCGACATAGACGCGGGCGCGCGCGAGCGCGTCGTCGTCGCTCTCGCGCATGGTCGGCGTGAAGCCGCCGACCAGATCGACATGCGCGCCCGGCTTGAGCAGCGCACCCTTGACCAGCGGCGTCGTCGTGATCGTCGCCGATGAGACGATGTCGGCCTCGGCGAGTTCGGCGTCGAGATCGCTTGCGGCCTCGGCGTTGAAACCGTCCGCGCGCAAATCAGCCGCGACCTTTTCGGCATTGGCGGGCGTGCGGTTCCAGATGCGGATGGTCTTGATCGGCCGCACCGCGGAGTGCGCCTTGGCGAGGAACGGCGACAGCGCGCCGGCGCCGACCACCAGAAGCCGCGATGCGTCCTCGCGGGCGAGATAGGAGGCCGCCACCGCCGAGGCGCAAGCGGTGCGCCACTGTGTCAGCCGTTGGCCGTCGATCAGCGCTTCGGGCTCGCCGGTGGCGCCGTCGAGCAGGAGGTAGAGCCCCATTACCGCCGGTTTGCCGATGGCGTTGTTGTCGGGCGATACGGTGACGATCTTGACGCCGATATGACCCCCGACCGACGTGCCGGCCGCATGGAAGTCGGACCACGCCGGCATCAAAAGCAGCGTGGATGTGGCACCGTCGGGCCGCTCGACCCCGTGATGATGGCGGACGGGTTGCACAGCACCCTCGCGGAAGGCCGCGCGCAATGTCTCGACCAGCCCGGGAAAGGTCAGCGCCTGGTCGACAGCGTCGGCCGAAATGGTCAGCATGCAAAACTCCGCGAAGATAAAAGCGCCGGCTTCAGGCCGTTGGCTTCGGCAGCGCCGGCCCCTGGCCCGAGCCTTGCGGTGCGGCGGGTACCCGGCTGACCGCCTGGCGCAAATTCTCGGCCTCGACGCCGCGCTGGCGCGCCAGCTTGCGGTAGCGGCCCTGCTTGACCCAGGTCGCCAGGCTGCCGACGACCATGCCGATGGCGAGCGCCACGAACAGGAAGATGAACAGCGGCAAGGTCAGCGTCAGTTTCGGATTGCCGGGGTTGAACGGGTCGAGCGTGAAGGCGACCAGCTCGCGGTTGGCGACGGCCAGCGCAATCAGGATGACGGCGAGCGGCACGAAGACCACGATAAGTATGAAGCGGTTCAACATAGAAATTCCCTGGAGAAGGCAGGCCTTGATAACGCCGGCGCGTTGGTCCGCGCCTACTTGCCGCCATTCAGCCTTTCACGCAATTCCTTGCCGGTCTTGAAGAACGGCACCCACTTCTCCTCGACGTCGACGGATTCGCCGGTGCGCGGGTTGCGGCCGGTGCGGGCAGGGCGATTTTTCACCGAAAAAGCGCCGAAGCCACGCAACTCGACCCGATTGCCTTCCGCCAGGGCATCGGTGATCTCGTCGAAGATCGCTCCCACGATGTTTTCGACGTCGCGCAGGAAAAGATGCGGGTTGCGCGTGGCAATGATCTGCACAAGCTCGGATTTGATCATCAGAAAGGTCCCCGTGAAAGCGCTGCGGTCAAATTATCAGGATGATTTTATTTGCTTTTTTACTCGCCCCAACCGGCAGATCAAGGGTGCCAGACGGAAACGAGACCGTCAAGAAACAAGCGGTCCGCGCCAATTTCGTGAAGCACGTCGCTGCCGGCCTCCGACAGGCCGAGCGCGCTGCCGACGCTGCGCGCTATTGCTTTCGAGAACAGGAAGCCGCCACGCCGCTCGGTGTCCTTCCATTCCACCACCTTGAGCTTGGCGTCGACACCCTTGGTCGCCAGCCAGTCGATCGCCACGCTCTCGCCGCC
Organism: Mesorhizobium sp. M0772; assembly: GCF_040320135.1. NCBI lineage: Bacteria > Pseudomonadati > Pseudomonadota > Alphaproteobacteria > Hyphomicrobiales > Phyllobacteriaceae > Mesorhizobium > Mesorhizobium sp. M0772. Next base: position 143,486 of record NZ_JAMYPB010000004.1, read on the forward strand.
GACAGCGTCGATCAGACCGTTGGCAAGGCCCTGGCGGCCGGTGAAGATCGAGCCGTCCGCAAGGGCCAGTGCCTGATCGCGGGTCATTTTGCGGCGCTCGGCGACGATGCCGACGAACCAGTCATAGCTGTCGAGGATGAGCTTGCGGACCATGGCTCGCTCGTCTTCATTGGTCGGTTTGAAGGGCGAGGGCGATGCCTTCAGCGGGGAGGATTTCACTTCCTCGAGCTTGATGCCGACCTTGTCCATCAGACCGCTGACATCGGGATACTGGATGAGCACACCGATCGAGCCGACGATCGACGTCTTGCGGGCAACGATATGGTCGCTGGCACTGGCGATCATATAGCCGGCCGATGCGGCCAGCGTGCCGACCTCGGCCACCACCGGCTTGTCGGCGGCAAGCTTGCGCACCTCCTCGTAGATCGATTCGCCGCCGACCGTGGTGCCGCCGGGCGAATCGATCGCCAGGATGACGCCCTTGACCTGCGAGGACGTGCGGATGGTTTCCAGCCGCTTGATCAGTTCCTCGTCCTCGGTGATTGTGCCTTCGATCCTGACCTTGGCGATGTGGTCGACGGAAGAACCGCCGAGGTCGCCGCCATAGAACCAGCTTGCAAGCGCAATCACCCCAAGGGCCACGACGGCAATGGCGGCGCCGCGCCAGAAGGTCAGCTTGCGCCGCAAGCGGCGGCGGTCGATCAGGTCGTCGGCTCTCAGTGCCATGGTCTGCCTCACAGTCGGTGGGAAGCGATGCTTTTAAAGCAAGCGTCCGCGCCCGGCTACCTCTTCCTCAAGGGCCTGCGACGAAGCGACCTTCACGACGGAGGCATTTCAGGAAAAAATGACGCGGCGCGTTCGTTTCTGCTATGAAGTGACGAAATTGTGTCGCCTGAGTTCCGTCTGTAAAACAGCGGCCGTCACATTTTTGCGGTTTTCCTCCGCTTGTGCTTGCTTGCGGGGGCCGGCAACCCACCTATAGCAGGTGTTTTGGCGGACAAGGGTTTATTAGAAGTCAGTCATGCTTGCGCGATCGAACGAACCGACCAATGCCGATGCGGCCTTGGCGCCCACGGCGCCAGCGGGCACGCGCGGCGACGCCTTCGACCGCGCCCAGCGCCACTCGCGCCGCGTGCGCGTGCTTAAGTTTGCCGTGCCGGTGCTTGCCGCCGGGATCGCGGTTGCGTTTCCGGTCTATTCCTATCTGGCGGCGCCGATCAATATTTCGATACAGGCAGACGGCACCGCTTTCGCGGATGGCAAGCTGGTGATGGCCAATCCGAAGCTCAACGGCTTCACCAAGGACAAGCTGCCCTATTCGCTGACGGCCTTGCGCGCCATCCAGGATGTCGGCAAGCAGGACATCATCGAACTCGAAGGCATCCATGCCAAATTGCCGCTGACGGCCGACAATGTGGCGACCGTCGACGCCAAGCGCGGGATCTACAACAGAAACGCCAACACGATGGACATGACCAGCGACGTTACCGTCACCACCACCGACGGCGTCGCTGCCATCTTCAAATCGGTCTTCCTCGATATGGGCAAAGGCTCTATGAAGACAGGTGATGCGGTCGATGTCAGCCGTAACGGCTCGCGGATCACCGCGGGTTCAATGTCGGTAGAAGACAATGGCAAGGTCATCGTTTTCGAGAACAAGGTAAGCGTTCACATCGATCCGGCCACTATGAAGGCGGCAGAGGCAAAGAGCGGAGAAACGAATGCGTCCCAGTAATTCGGCACGGCTTGTCGCCGCAGCTTCGGCCTTGCTGTTGCTGGGTATGGCGCCGTCCTGGGCTCAGTCCAGCGCCAGCAGCCAGTCCGGGCTCAAACTGTCGGGCGACCAGCCGATCCAGATCGAGAGCGACAAACTTGAGGTCCGCCAGGCCGACAGCATGGCGCTGTTCAGCGGCAACGTCACCGTCACGCAAGGGCCAACGCTGCTCAAGGCCGGCAGCATGGAGGTCTACTACGTCAAGGACCCCAACGCCGCCAAAGGTGCTGCCGCCGGCGCTTCGGCGATGACCGGTTCGGCCAATATCGACCATCTGGTGGTCAAGAACAAAGTCTACATCAAGTCGAATGACCAGATCGCCACCGGCGACAACGCCACGTTCGACATGAAGACGCAGGTGCTAGTTCTGTCGGGCAAGGAGGTCGTCTTGTCCCAAGGACCCAACGTCCTCAAGGGCTGCAAGCTCACCGTGCAGATGAAAAGCGGCCTTGCTCAGGTCGATGGCTGCGGCGGGCGCGTCATCATGTCGATGACGCCGCCACCGAAATCAGAGGCCCCGAAGCCCGAATGACTGGCGTGTCTTCGCTGCTGACCCGCCTTCCGGGACGGGCGGCCAGTAAACTTGCAGCACCGGCCACAGTCACCGTTGATTCCTCGAAGTTCAAGGGCACCCTGATCGCCAAGGGTCTGACCAAGAGCTACAAGGGCCGCAAGGTGGTCAGCGGTGTCACCATCGGCGTGCGCGCCGGCGAGGCTGTCGGGCTGCTCGGGCCGAACGGCGCCGGCAAGACCACCTGTTTCTACATGGTCACCGGCTTGGTGCCGGTCGATGAGGGCACGATCGAGATCGACGGTTTCGACGTCACCTCGATGCCGATGTACCGCCGCGCCCGCCTCGGCATCGGCTATTTGCCGCAGGAAGCCTCGATCTTCCGCGGCCTGAATGTCGAGCAGAACATCCGCGCCGTGCTCGAAGTGGTTGAGAAGGACCGCAAGGTGCGCGAGCGCAATCTCGACGAACTGCTCGAGGAATTTCACATCAGCCATCTGCGGAAGTCGCCGTCCATGTCGCTGTCGGGTGGCGAGCGGCGGCGTCTTGAGATCGCCCGAGCTTTGGCGACGCGCCCGGCCTACATGCTGCTCGACGAGCCGTTCGCCGGCATCGACCCGATTGCCGTCGCCGACATCCAGCAGCTGGTTCGTCATCTAACGGCGCGCGGCATCGGCGTGCTGATTACCGACCACAATGTGCGCGAAACGCTCGGCCTCATCGACCGCGCCTACATCATCCATGCCGGCCAGGTGCTGACTCATGGCCGTGCCGACGAGGTGGTGGCGAACCCCGATGTGCGCCGGCTCTACCTCGGCGAAGGTTTCACGCTCTGAGCGTGAAATTTGTTTCCTGACGTGATTTTTGCCGCCCCGCCGGGCTTTTTTGTCCGGTTTTGCGTGAGATAATGCTTCCGTAGGGGCCTTTTGCCATCGTTCGCCTTGACAAGCAAAAGCCGGGCCAGTTTCTATGGAAGGTCGGAAAATTCATTTTCCGGCAGCTTCTGATGTGTAGGCTTCCGGGTGCAGAAGGGCGTTTGAAACCGAACCATGGCGTTGGCGGCGAAACTACAGCTACGACAATCCCAGTCGCTGGTGATGACGCCGCAGCTGATGCAGTCGATCAGGCTGTTGCAGCTCACCCATGTCGAGCTCGACCACTTCATCGACGACGAGATCGAGCGCAATCCGCTGCTGGAGCGCGCCGAGCCCCAGGATGACGCCGCAAGCGACCAGGTGCAGAAGGGCGATGCCGCTCCTGAGCCTGCCGCCGATGGCGACTGGTTCGAAAACGACACGGCGTGGAGCGCCGAAGCGATCTCCGACAAGCTCGACAGCTCGCTGGAAAATCTGTTCCCCGACGATCCCGGCACCAGCGAGCGGCTCGGTCCGGACCTGACGGCGCAGTGGAAGTCGGCCACCGGCAAAAGTTCGTCCGGTTCTTCCGAAGGCTTCGACGTCGGCGACATGGCCGCCGCGGCGATCACGCTGCGCCAGCATGTTGGCGAGCAGATCGCGCTTGCCTTTGCCGATCCGGCCGCAAGGCTGATTGCAGCCGAACTGGCCGACGGCCTGGACGAGGCCGGCTATCTGCGCGCCGATCCCGCCGAGATCGCCAAACGGCTCGGCGCCGATCAGGCGATGGTGGCCAATGTGCTGGCAGCCTGCCACACATTCGAGCCGGTCGGCCTGTTTGCGCGCGACCTTGCCGAATGCCTGTCGCTGCAGCTTGCCATGCGCGATCGTCTCGATCCGGCGATGAAGATGCTGGTCGGCAACCTCGAACTGTTGGCGCGGCGCGATTTCCAGACGCTGAAGCGGCTTTGCGGGGTCGACGAGGAGGATCTCCTCGACATGTTGGCCGAAATCCGCGCGCTCGATCCGCGTCCGGGCACGGCATTTTCAGGAGGCGCCAGCGACGCCATCGTCGCCGATGTCGAAGTCCGCGCCGCCAATGACGGTAGCTGGACGGTCGAGCTCAATGCCGAGACGCTGCCGCGCGTGCTTGTCGATCACATCTATTTCGCCCAGGTCTCGCCGCATGCGAAGAATCAGGCGGAGAAGGATTTCCTGGCCGAATGCCTGCAGAATGCCAACTGGCTGACGCGCAGTCTCGACCAGCGGGCAAAGACGATCCTGAAAGTGGCGTCGGAAATCGTGCGCCAGCAGGACGCTTTTCTCGTCCATGGCGTGCGCCAGCTCAGGCCGCTCAACCTGCGCACGGTGGCCGATGCCATCGGCATGCATGAATCGACCGTCAGCCGGGTGACGGCCAACAAATACATGCTGACGCCGCGTGGCGTGTTTGAGCTGCGTTATTTCTTCACGGCTTCGATCGCGGCGTCGGGCGGCGGTGATGCGCATTCCTCGGAAGCGGTGCGCGACCGCATCAAGCAGCTGATCGACGAGGAAAAGCCCGCCGATGTGCTGTCCGATGACGCAATCGTCGATATGTTGAAGGAAAGCGGCGTCGATATTGCCCGGCGCACGGTGGCCAAGTACCGGGAGGGTATGAATATTCCCTCGTCGGTGCAGCGGCGGCGTGAAAAGCGCGCTCTGGCGAGCGCGGGGCGCTAGGTCTGCTTGCCCGGCAAGGCTTTTGCTATGGCTGGATTCCACAACTTTCCGACCTTAAAGCGCATCGCGCTGAAACGGATTCATACGACGCGCTTTAAGTCTTTGTTTTGATGCATGTCGTTGTCCCAGAACCGCAGCGCACTTCTGGGCGACATGCATTAATTGACAAGCTGCAATGAAGTGTCTAGAAGCCCGCCCGCATGAGAAGGGCTCGCGGCCCGCATGCGGATGGTCCGTCACGATGAAGGCCACGGGACGGCCAAGAAGGCGGATTGTGATCAACCGGAAAGTTCGGATCTAAAATCGGCGCGAGTTGACGCCGCAAAGCTTGTGCGCACGGATCACGAGTATAAACTCTGGCCAGTTTGAAGCCTGAGCAAGGAAGGTCAGTTTTCAGATGAAATTGCGCATATCGGGTAAACACATGGATATCGGCGATGCGTTGCGTACGCGCATTACCGATCGTGTCGGCGAGGCGATTGGAAAATATTTCGATCGCGGTTTTTCAGGGCACGTCACGGTCATCAAATCGGGGTCGCGTTACTCGGCCGATTGCATGATCAGGCTGGATTCCGGCGCTTCGCTGCAGGCAACCGGCGATTCCCAGGATCCGACACTTGCCTTCGAGGCGGCCGCGGACCGCCTCGAAACCAGGCTGCGGCGCTACAAACGCCGTCTGAAATCGCACAATTCAGGCACTGGAAATGGTGAAATCACCGACATCGCCTATATGGTGATGGCGCCGCTGACCGATGACGATGAGGACATTCCGGAGGACTACGCCCCGGCCATCGTCGCCGAATCAACCATGACGCTGCAGACCATGTCGGTAGCGTCGGCGGTTATCGAACTCGACACCAAGGACAGCCCGGTTTTCGTCTTCCGCAACGCCGGAAACGACCACCTCAACATCGTCTATCGGCGGCCGGACGGAAATATCGGCTGGATCGACCCGTCGACGACCAAAGTCGCACAGGCGTGACGACAACGACAATGGTCGCACAGGTGACGACAATGGTCTCGCGGAGATAATAGCCAGCCGCGCGAGGGGCGAGGACTGGCGACGGCAGGCGAATAAGGGATTTCAAATATGGATCTGAGCGATCTTCTCAACGTTCCGGCGATCTTGCCGGCGTTGAAGGCGAACTCCAAAAAGCAGCTTCTGCAGTTGCTGTCCGAGAGAGCGGCGGCGATTTCCGGCATTCCGGAGCGCGAAGTGTTCGACACTATCCTGCAGCGCGAACGGCTGGGCTCCACCGGCGTCGGCAACGGCATCGCCATTCCGCACGGCAAGCTCGCCGGGGTGAAGCGCATCGCCGGCGTCTTTGCCCGGCTGGAGACGCCGGTCGATTTCGAGGCCCTGGATGACCAGCCGGTCGATCTGGTGTTTTTGCTGCTGGCCCCGGAAGGCGCCGGCGCCGATCATCTCAAGGCACTGTCGCGCATCGCCAGGGTTTTGCGCGACGCCGACACGGTGGCCAAGATCAGGGGTACGCGCGACGCGGTCGCCATCCACGCGCTGCTTTCGGACACGCAGGCCTCGCACGCCGCCTGAAGTTCTTCGGATTTAAGTCTTCCAGGGGCCGCCGAAGGCGGCCCTCTCCATTTCAACCGCCAGCAGTCGCCTTAGTGAATGGCGACAGTGGTCAGGTCGTTTTCCATGGCGCCGGCCAAAGCCCGGTCTTTCGCATCCGAAAGCAGGATCGGCTGGCCGTTGGCGGCAAACAGGGCCCACAGGACCATACCAGGCGCTATTTCGCCGAGGTTGGGGAAGCGCCCGAGCAGCTCGTCGCTCGAGACCTTGCGGAGATAAGCGACCGAGCCTTCGCCGAGATGGGCGAATTCGCCGCTGGTCATGGTGATGGTTTCGTCAGTTCTGGTCATTTCAAGCCTCCTTGGCGCGAGGACGCCGCTCAAGGCCATCCCGCATGAGAGCCATCGGTAAAGATCAGTCTTTCACCGATATATTTATTTTCCGTACCAGCCGTTCGGTATCCGGCCGATCGAGATCGATCGACAAAAGGCCGTTCTTCAGTTCCGCTGCGATCACCCGCATGCCGTCGGCCAGCACGAAACAGCGCTGGAACTGGCGCGCGGCGATGCCGCGGTGGAGGAATTCGCGCTCGGTGTCGTCGGTTTGACGGCCGCGCACGACCAACTGGTTTTCCTCCGTGGTGACATCGAGATCGCTTTCGGCGAAACCCGCGACAGCCAGCGTAATGCGCAGCCTTTCGGCCTTGCCGTCAGCACCGCTGAGGCGCTCGATGTTGTAGGGAGGATAACTGTCACCGGATTTCGCCAGTCGTTCCAGGGTCTTTTCCATGGCATCGAAACCAAGGAGAAGCGGGCTGGAGAAGGGCGTCATTCGGCTCATGTTACACTGTCCTCTTTGGAGCGACATAAACTGGAAAAACCCGGATGGCATTTTTTCCGATGGTCTTGATATGGTCCGCGCCGCGGCCAAGTTCAAGCCGCCGAACACCCCCGCCAAAAAGACTCCCCCGCATAAGGAAATGAAATGCCCCAGACCCGCAAGATCATCATCGACACGGATCCCGGCCAGGACGATGCCGTCGCCATATTGCTGGCGCTCGGCAGCGCCGAGTTGGAGATCGTCGGCATCTCTGCTGTTGCCGGCAACGTGCCGCTGAAATTGACCGAAAAGAACGCCAGGAAAATCTGCGAACTGGCCGGACGGCCCGATATCAAGGTCTATGCAGGCGCCATCCGCCCGTTGGCGCGCGAGCTGGTCACCGCCGAGGAAGTGCATGGCAAGACCGGCCTCAACGGCCCGCAACTGCCCGATCCGAAGATGAAGCTGCAGGGCCAGTATGCGGTCGACTTCATCGTCGAGACGCTGATGAAGGAAGAGGCCGGCACGATCACGCTGTGCGCGCTCGGCCCGCTCACCAATGTCGCGCTGGCGCTGATCCGTGAGCCGAAGATCGCGCCGCGCATCGAGGAAATCGTACTGATGGGCGGCGGTTTCTTCGAAGGCGGCAATGTCACGCCGACCGCAGAATTCAACATCTATGTCGATCCGCAAGCCGCCGACCTGGTCTTCAAATCCGGCATTCCGATCGTCATGATGCCGCTCGACGTTACCCACAAGGCGCTGACCACGGCCAAGCGCACGCAGGCCATCCGCCAGCTCGGCACCCGGGTCGGCACCGCGACGGCCGAGATGCTGGAGTTCTTCGAGCGCTTCGACGAGGAGAAATACGGCACCGATGGCGGCCCGCTGCACGACCCCTGCGTCATCGCCTATCTGTTGAAGCCGGAGCTGTTCAAGGGCCGCAACTGCAACGTCACCGTCGAAACGACCTCCGAACTCACCATGGGCATGACCGTGATCGACTGGTGGGGCGTGACCAAGCGGCCGAAGAACGCCATGGTGATGCGCGACATCGACCATGACGCGTTTTTCGCGCTGCTGGTTGAGAGGTTGGCGCGGCTTTAGCTCTGTCTTTCCTTTCTCCCCATTGTGGGTTCCGAAGGGACGGGGCGAGACAAGTGGCTCGCCCCCGGGCGGTGTCGCCGAAGGCGACGGATGTGGGGTGTTCCAGGGAACGCCCACGTCTCACTCCGCTGGAACACCCCTCATCCGTCTCGGCGCTATCGCGCCGATCCACCTTCTCCCACAGGGGAGAAGGAAGGCGCCGCCGCCGTTCACTTTGCAAATCGATAGAAGACCATTCCATTCTCGCGCGTGACGCGCTCCAATCTTGCCGGCGCGCCGATCAGATGCGGGAGGTCGTCTTCGACCAGAATGGACGAACCGGTTTCGAGTGCAACCAGATAAAGCGTGCGGCCGTTGTCTGAATGGGTACTTTTGACCGTTGCGTCGATTGGCTCGATGGACCGGATGGGGCTCGCATCATTCGTCCATTTGTAGAGAGCCGAAGGAACCATCACCGCAAACAGGACGACGATCAGGACCACGCCGGGCGCGTCCCTTTTTATGCCAGCGTAAGTCCATGACATCGACGTGAATCCCCCACGCCGATTCATGTGGTGGCGTAAAGGCAGACTTTCAATCAGCCTTTCTATTCCGGCTCATACTGCATCGGGATACCCGTCCACGGTTGTTACTTCGCCTTCGAAAAAGCCAGCCACAGGCCGCCGCCGACCAGAAAGCTGCCGCTGATCCTGGACATCAGCTTGATGCGGCTTGCCGAGAGCAGGCGGCCGGCGCGGCTGGCGGCGAGAGCATAGGTGGAATCCGAGACGGCGGCGAAGATCATGGCGGTGAGGCCCATGACGACGATCTGCAGGGTGTAATTGCCCTGCGGGGCGATGAATTGCGGGAAGAAGGCGCCGAAGAACACCAGGGTCTTGGGGTTGCTCAGCGCCACCAGCAGGCCCTGCAGGAAGAAGCCGCCGCGCGGCTTTCTCGCGGTGCCGTCGGCATTCAGCGCGCCCTTGGAACGGAACATCTGCACCCCCATCCAGATCAGATAGGCGGCGCCGATCAGGCGTACCCATTCGAACCAGTGGCCCATGCCCGATATCAGCGTGTTGAGGCCGATGCCGACAATGGCGATCATCACGGCGAGCCCAGCCTGCGTGCCGGCGACATTGGCAAGGCCGGCGCGGTAGCCATGGCGGATGCTGTTGGCGATGATCAGCGTGACAGTCGGACCGGGCACCAGGATGATGACGATGCAGGCAAGGACATAGGCGGCGTAGAGTTCCAGCGACATGGGGATTTCCTCGAGGATGCGCTTAGGCGGATGGCTGCAATCAATGCATGGCGGCGGGGCTGGTGCAAGCCGGTCGCAGACCGTGCCGCCCCTCGCGTCAGGACGCCCCCACCTGCCAAGGCAGGGTCGCCTCATAGGCCGCTCCGGCCCTGAGCACGGCGAGGTCGCCGCGCGGCCGGCCGATCAGCTGCATGCCCAAGGGGCGGCCTTTGTCGTCGAAGCCGACGGGCACGTTGAGCGCCGGACAGCCGCCGAGCGTGGCGAAGGCCGAAACCTGCATCCAGCGATGGTAGCTGTCCATCGTCCGTCCGGCGACCTCACTTGGCCAATGCGTGCCGACTTCGAAAGGAAAGACCTGCGCCGTCGGCAGCGCGATGAGATCGAAGTGCTCGAACAGCGACAGCAGCGTCCGGTGCCAGGAGGTGCGGATGACCGAGGCCGCGCGGATCTGCGGCGCCGTCAGCCGCATGGCGTTCTCCACCTCCCAGACGGCTTCCGGCTTCAGCAGGGCGCGCTTGTGCGGGTCGTCATAATGGACTTTCAGCGCCGAGCCGCTGCTCGCCTGCCGCAGCGTCACGAAGGCTTGCCACAGTGCCTCGAAATCGAAATCCGGCAGCAAGGGCTCGGTCAGGAAGGATGCCTCCGCGAAGCGGCCGAGTGCGGCCTCGCACAGATCGAGGATGCCAGGCTCTACCGGCAGGTGACCGCCGAGATCACCGAGCCAGCCGACGCGGCCGCCGCTTGCCGGCGTTGCCAGCCCTTCGAGGAATGAACCAGGCTTTTCCCAGGACAAGGGCGCATGCGGATGGTAGCCCGCCTGCACGTCGAGCAGCAGCGCCATGTCGCTGATGCTGCGGCCCATCGGCCCGTCTATGCCCATCTGAGCATGAAAGACTTCCAGGTCCGGCCCTCCGGGGACAAGGCCCTGCGACGGGCGGAAGCCATAGACATTGTTCCACGCCGCCGGATTGCGCAGCGAGCCGCCGAAATCGCTGCCGTCGGCGACCGGAACCATGTCGAGTGCAAGGGCGACCGCTGCGCCGCCGCTCGACCCGCCTGCGGTGAGCGCCGGATCGAAGGCGTTCAGCGTCGGGCCGAACACGTTGTTGTAGGTGTTGGATCCCAGCCCGAATTCGGGAACATTGGTCTTGCCGATGATGATGGCGCCGGCCTTGCGGATGCGCTCGACGAAGAAATCGTCCTCCTGCGGCACGAAATCGGCAAAGATCGGCGAGCCGAAACTGGTCCTCAAGCCGCGCGTCATGGCGAGGTCTTTTATCGCCATCGGCAGGCCAAACAGCGAGCCGGCCGGCCCGCCTTGCGCTAGATGCGCGTCCGCCGCGTCGGCCTCGCGCAGGATGTCGGAGCGCTCGCGCAACGAGACGATGGCGTTGACCAGCGGGTTTACCGCGTCGATGCGGTCGAGGAATGCGGCGACCAACTCGCGCACGGACAGGCGGCGCAGCCGGATCGCCTCGGCCAGGTCGACAGCGGACATCCGGCAGATGTCGCCGGCGGGGGGCACGGCGTGCTTCGTTGTAGGGCGCAGGGCAGTCATCCGGCGTTGTTGCGCAGGGCGGTGTCCACATCCGCGGCCAGCGGGATGGCCGGCTGGGCGCCGGGCTTCAGGCAGGCGAGTGAGCCGGCGGCTGCGGCGCGGGTGAGAGCCTGCTCCAGCGGCAGGTTGGACGCCAGCCCGGCAGCGAGATAACCGCAAAAAGTATCGCCGGCCCCGACCGTGTCGACCGGCGTGATTTTCAGCGCCGGCACGGTCAGGAAATCCTCCGGGGTCGCCGCCAGCACGCCCTCGCCGCCGAGCGTGACGACGATGGTGCGGCCGGTTTTGCCGGCGAAGTCGCGCATGCGCGCCGGGCGGTCGCGGCCTTTCAGCGACAGCGCCTCGCCGTAAAGGTCGAATTCGGTTTCGTTGGCGACGGCGTAGTCGGCCTTGCCGAGCAACGCTGCCGCCTCGCTACGGAACGGCGCGGTGTTGAGCACGGTGACGGCGCCGGCGGCGCGTGCGGCGTCAAGCGCTGCATCGACGGTCTGCAGCGGGATCTCGTGCTGCAGCAGGACGACGTCGCCCTTCGCAAGGAAAGCCTTGGCGAGATCGCCGGGCAGCACCGAATCATTGGCGCCCGGCACCACGGCAATGACATTCTCGCCATCGGCGCCGACGAGGATCAGCGCCGTGCCGGTGGAGGCGAAGCTCTGGCCGACGCCGGAGAGATCGACCTTGCCGGCCACGAGCAAAGCCAGGGCTTCGTTTGCGAAATTGTCCTTGCCGACGGCGCCGACCATGCGCACCTTGGCGCCGGCGCGCGCCGCAGCCAGCGCCTGGTTGGCGCCCTTGCCGCCGGGCGCGGTGGTGAAGCCGGAGCCGCGGACCGTCTCGCCCGGCGAAGGCAGGCGGTCGACATTGGCGATAAGGTCGAGGTTGATCGAGCCGACAACGATGATCAAGAAAGCCTCCTGCGGAATGCGCGGGAAGCTAACCTGTAAGCCGGCGGCTTGCCAGAGCGTGCGGATGTTTTGCGCCGGGAGCTCGCAAAAAGAAAAACACCGGCGAAGGGATTTCGCCGGTGTTGTTTGATGCGGGCAGCTTCAGGACGCGGTCTGGCCCGCTTCCCAACCGAGGATGGCGCGTTTGCGGGTCAGGCCCCAGTGGTAGCCGGTGAGTGCGCCGGACTTGCCCAGCGCCCGATGGCAAGGGACGACGAAGGACAATGGGTTGGCGCCGACCGCCGCCCCCACCGCCCGGCTGGCGTTTGGCGCGCCGATCCTGGAGGCGATCGAAGAATAAGTGCAGGCCTTGCCCATCGGGATCCTGAGCAGCGCGTCCCAGACGCGCAGCTGGAAGTCGGAGCCGATCATCACCACGCGCAGCGGCTGGTCGGCGCGCCACAATGTCGGATCGAAGATGCGCGCCGCATAGGGCTGGGTGGCGCTCATGTCCTCGACATAGGTGGCGTTCGGCCAGCGGCCCGACATGTCGGCGAAAGCCGCCCGCTCGCCGCCCGGATCGTTGAAGGCGAGCCCCGCAAGGCCACGGTCGGTGACCATGATCAGGGCGATGCCGAAGGGCGAGATGTGGTAGCCGTAGCGGATGGTCAGGCCGGCGCCGCGCGTCTTGTAGTCGCCCGGCGACATCGCCTCGTGGGTGACGAACAAATCGTGCAGCCGGCCGGGGCCGGACATGCCGAGTTCGAACGATGTTTCGAGGAGCGGCATGCCGGAATCGAGCAGTTTGCGGGCATGGTCGAGGGTGACCGCCTGCAGGAAGGCTTTTGGCGACAGGCCGGCCCAGCGGGTGAACAGCTTTTGCAGGCCCGTGGGTGTCTCGCCGACATCAGCGGCCAAGGCTTCCAGCGAGGGCTGGTCGCGATAGTCGAGGCTGATCTTCTCGATGGCGCGGCGCACGACCTCGTAGTCGCTGCCGTTGGGGGTGATGTCGTGCTGCAGGATCGCTGTCGGTTTCATCTGCGTATTCGTGGTCATCTGGGCGTTCATGGCAATATCTCCTTGACCGCGAATATCGGTCTTTCCGCCCCTTGCAACCACCCGAAACTTGCCTTGTTGCCGCCTGTTCCCAGATAAATACTGGATTGCGCCCCGGGAGATGCCAATGGCCGGCGAAAGGGTGAATCTGAGCGGAGCAAGGGAGACCTTGCTGATGACGCTTTATGGCAAGGCACTGGAAAGCCGGCTGCCGCATTCGCTGCTCGGGGATCGCTTCGCCGACGAGGCCGTGCGCAAGATCGACTATGATTTCTCGCGCCTCAAGGTCGACACCAATCTCGGCATCGGCCTGGCGATCCGGGCCAAGACGTATGATGTCCGCGTTCAGGACTTCATCGCCAGAAATCCCGGCGCCATCGTGCTGCATCTCGGCTGCGGGCTCGATACGCGCATTTTCCGTGTCGATCCACCCGAAGGCGTGGAGTGGTTCGATGTCGATTTTCCGGATGTCATCGCGCTCCGGCGCAAGCTTTACCCGTCCCGGGACCACTACCACCTCGTCGGCTCTTCGGTAACCGACCCAGACTGGCTGGCAGAAGTGCCGCGCAATCGTCCGGCCGTCGTGGTGATGGAGGGGTTGACGCCTTATCTCCCGGTAGAGGAGGGGCCACGGCTGCTGTCACGCCTTGTCGCGCATCTTGCCGGCGGCGAGCTGATGTTCGACGCCTACAGCCACTTCGGCCTGAAGATGCTGCGCCTCAATCCGACCATCAGGGCGACGGGCGCCGAGGTTCACTGGGCGATCGACGACCCGCAGGTACTGGAGCGTGCCGTTCCGAAGCTGCGCTTTGTCGACGATATCTCGGCCTACAGCGCGGAATGCACAGCGCATATGAGCTGGTCCGCAAAACTGTTTATCGGGCTCTGGAGACACATTCCCGCATTGCGCAAGGTCGGCAGGATTCTGCGCTTCCGTTTCTGAGAGAGTGCTGGACGCTCCAAGCGCTTTCGCCAGTGCTTATAAACATTGTGCCTTCTATATAGCTCCATCGTTATTTTCCGGATGCCATTGTCGGCGATCACTCGAACTTGCTCTACAAGCATTATCCAACTATCCTGCCTGTTGCTCGCCTAGGGGGAGGTAAGCTTGGTCAAAATAGGATATTGGGCTTTTTTCGCCAGCGTCGCAATCGGGACGGTTCAGTCCAATGAAATTGCGAATGCTGGGAATTTTCGAGACAAGGATTCGTGGTGCAAACAAGTCGCTACCCTTGACAGCGCATTAGGGGCGACCTCTTCCCTCGCGAGGGTCGCGGGGCTTTCAGATGGTGATTTGGTACGGGCCCGACCAAAATCAGTACTCGTTGCTGCTGGTCAGACTGTTTCAGATATTGTCGCCAAGAATGGCTTTTTACCTGACCAGAGTAATCTCGAAATTGTGTCCTATTTAAATCCATCGATAAGAGACATAAATAATATTAATAAAAACGAAAGTATAATTATACCCTCTTTCGAGATTTTTAGGGACAGCAAGTGGGTCGAATACAAACCAAATTCACCTATTGATGGATTTGCTCTCAATCACAGGACGGCTCCGAGGTTAAAATACGCACTGCAAGTCGATTCAAGTGAGTTAAAGAAAAATATTGATTCGTTGTATGCGAACGGAAATTTAAATATAGATGAGAAGAGTATTTTCGATAAATATCTTGCAGAAGCTGGGAAAATTGAAAAACCGACCTGGACGGACTATACGGGCTCCGTCGCGGTCAGCGATTCTTACATCGCGTTTGCCCAGCAAAGCAACGATATTGCGCGGACGCTTGTTGACGCAAAGGGCGAAGGCGTTACTCTGCCGCATGACACGCTGATGACTATGGCTGCGTTGCAGCAGTCCGCTTCAGACACTGGGAAGCCTTCAGATGTTGTTGCGGTGAGCATAAATACGGAAGACGCTTCTGGTAACAAGATAGAGGGCTTAAATTTGAAATACATGTCCTCGGGAGCTTTCGAGATTGGGTGTGATCGGAAAAGAGATGCTCATGGTTTTGCTACTCCGAGCTACAATGCCACTCAGGCACTAAAAAGATTGAAATGGTATATTTGGGCGGAAGACGGTACTTCGTCTGTGGTGACCGAATACCGAGAGATAGATTTAACGACTGTTTCCGATGTGAAGTTTGTTAATAAAACAGTAGCAAAAAAGTGAATGAATTAATCGACAAGTCTATTGGTCCGATTTCAGCATTGTTTGCCGAAATCGGCGGCCTTGCTTTCTCGCCAATCGCTATCATTGCAATTGGTTTAGGGGTATACCTTGGAGCTATGCTTAGCGGCGGGATAAAAGTAATTTTTCTTGTTTTTTCGCTTGTGATCTACTTTGGGTGGTCGTTGCTATTCGTCTTCTCTTATGAGTATGCACCAGGACAATCTCGGCACATGATCTCCGGATGGCGCCTAAATCCTCCGGCCGAGGAATACATGCGGGAGAACGCCGCACTTAATTCCATGAGCCGGGACTTTGTAAGCGCCGAGCTTGTCAGGAATTTCAAGGGCCCCGAGTATGTATGGGATGGAACGGATTTGTTTTTGTCGAAATTGGTAGGCTGGGTCTCGATGACGGCCGTCTTAGTGTCGGCCGGTGTGCTCCTGTCGAATTTCAACAAAGAAAAATAGAATTCTGTTTTGAGTTAACTTGCCTTGGCAGTCGCCAGCGCACGTGAAAAGGCTGCAGCAAAACTTTCGCGGGAGTCTGGGTCCAGGAATGACCCGATCGGCACATTCTGTCCCTGTGCTTCCACCGCCATCCGGGTGATACCGATCTCGGCGTGGCGGGCGACGGAGAAGCGCGCCCAGAACGGGTTGAAGCGATGCGCTTCCGACTTTCCCGAGGGCGCCGTCTTGCGGATGTCGAGGCTGGTGCGCGACACCGACACTTCCTCGCGGGCACGGGCGGCACGATAGTTGGCGCGGAAGGCGATGTAGACGGCGATGACGTCGAGGCCGAAGAAGCCGAACACCGGCCAAGCGCCGCGCGACAGGAAAAACGCCCCGGTCACCACCCAGCCGAACAGCAGCGCGCCCATCAGCACGGCAAAGCCGGTGCGGCCCAGCGAGCGGTGCGGTGTCAGCAGCGCCTGGAAGAATGGCTCGTCGGCCTGAAACGAGGCGTTTGTGTCGCTCATCCCAGGATATTATAGGAGGGAAATGGCCAGCCCCAAGTCCAAAAATCTTTCCCTATCCAAAAGTGAACTGCCGCCCGGGCGGCGCGACGGCTCGAATGCCAAGCCGCGACCGCGGCCGGCGCGGGTCCGTTCGCTCTACAGCGCGGCCGAGGTGCATGAGATCTTCCGGCGGTTTTCGGTGCAGCGGCCCGAGCCGAAGGGCGAGCTCGAGCACGTCAACGCCTTCACGCTGCTGGTGGCCGTGGTGCTGTCGGCGCAGGCGACCGATGCCGGCGTCAACAAGGCGACGCGGGCGTTGTTCAAGGTCGCCGACACACCTGAAAAGATGCTGGCGCTGGGCGGAGCCAGGGTCGGCGAGTACATCCGCACCATCGGACTCTGGCGCAACAAGGCCAAGAATGTCGTGGCGCTCTCGGAGGCGCTGATACGCGATTACGGCGGCGAGGTGCCCAGCGAGCGCGATGAGTTGGTCAAGCTGCCGGGGGTCGGGCGCAAGACCGCCAATGTCGTGCTCAACATGGCGTTCGGCCAGCACACGATGGCGGTCGACACCCATATTTTCCGCATCGGCAACCGCCTCGGCCTGGCGCCAGGCAAGACGCCCGAACAGGTCGAGCAAGAGCTGCTGCGGATCATTCCGGATGAGTATATGCGCCACGCGCATCACTGGCTGATCCTGCATGGCCGCTATGTCTGCAAGGCGCGCAAACCCGATTGCCCGGCCTGCGTCATCGCCGATCTCTGCAAGGCCGAGGTGAAGACGACCGATGTGCCGGCGCCGCTGGTGGAAATCGTGGCGCCCGGAGTCCCGACAACTAGCTTTCCTCCACGAATACCTCTTCGCGCTTCTTCTTGACCGACGGCAGGAAGACGACGACGAGCACGGCCAGTGCGACGAGCAGCAGGCCGGCGCTGATCGGCCGCGTCACGAAAGTCGAGGGGTCGCCGCGCGACAGGATCATGGCGCGGCGCAGGTTTTCCTCGAGCAGCGGGCCGAGCACGAAGCCGAGCAGCAAGGGGGCGGGTTCGCAGCGCAGCTTGGTCAGGATGTAGCCGAGCAGGCCGAAGAATGCGACCGCGTAGAGATCGAAGGCGTTGGTGTTGACGCTGTAAACGCCGATCGAGCAGAACGCCATGATGATCGGGAAGAGCACATAATAGGGGATCGTCAGCAGCTTCACCCACAGCCCGATCAGCGGCAGGTTCAGCACGATCAGCATCAGATTGCCGATCCACATCGAGGCGATGATGCCCCAGAACAGCGCCGGCTGCTCGATCGCGACATTGGGGCCGGGCACGATGCCCTGGATGATCATGGCGCCGATCATCAGCGCCATGACCGGGTTGGCCGGAATGCCGAGCGTCAGCATCGGAATGAAGGAGGTCTGGGCGCCGGCATTGTTGGCCGATTCCGGGCCGGCGACGCCGGCGATGGCGCCCTTGCCGAACTCCTCCGGGTGTTTCGACACGCGCTTTTCGACCGTGTAGGAGGCAAAGGCCGCAAGCACCGCGCCGCCGCCGGGCAGGATGCCGAGGGCCGAACCGATGATCGTGCCGCGCACGATGGGTGCTGCCATCGCCCTGAAGTCGTCGCGGGTCGGCATTAGTCCGGAGACCTTCTTGATCATCACCGAGCGCTCGTGCTCGTTTTCGAGATTGCGCAGGATCTCGGCGACGCCGAAGACGCCGACCGCCACCGCGACGAAGTTCAGCCCGTCGGCATATTCGCGGATGCCTAGCGTGAAGCGCGGCGTGCCGGTGTAGATGTCGGTGCCGACAATGCCGAGCAGCAGGCCGAGCACGACCATCGCCAGCGCCTTGACGATCGAGCCGTGGGCGAGCGCGATGGACGAGACGAGGCCGACGATCATCAGCGAAAAATATTCGGCCGCGCCGAATTGCAGGGCTATTGCCGTCAGCGGCGGGGCAAAGACGGCGACCAGGAAGGTCGACACCGTGCCGGCGAAGAACGAGCCGATCGCGGCGATCGCCAGAGCCACCCCGGCGCGACCGTTCCTGGCCATCTGGTAGCCGTCGATCGCGGTCACGGCCGAGGAGGATTCGCCGGGCATGTTGATGAGAATGGCGGTGGTCGAGCCGCCATACTGGGCGCCGTAGTAGATGCCGGCCAGCATGATGAGGGACGACACCGGGTCGCCGATCTGGAAGGTGATCGGCAGCAGCATGGCGATGGTTGCGGTGGCGCCGATGCCGGGCAGGACGCCGATCAGCGTGCCGAGCAGAACGCCGATGAGGCAAAAACCCAGATTGGCCGGCGTGGTGGCCGTCGAAAAGCCGAGTTCGAGGTTCCTGAGGAGGTCCATCTCAGCGCCTCACAATGCCAGCCATTGGGGCAACCAGGGGCCGAAGCGCTGGAATGGCAGCCCGAGCGCGTAGCTGAAGACCAGCACCGAAAACAGCGTCAGGCCGGCCGACAGCAGAAGTGCCGTCAGCGGCTTCATGCGGGCGCTGGCAAAAGAGGCGATCAGCGCCGTCAGTAAGATCGACGGGACGAAGCCGAGGCCGCGCACGGTCATGCCGAAAAAGATCGGCGCCGGCAGGATGAACAGCATGCCGCGCCACGCAATGGGGCCGATCGGCTCGCCCTCGACGCGCACCGCCTGGACGAGGATGATGGCGCCAAGCACGATCAGCACGATCGCCAGCACCAGCGGGAAATAGCCCGGTCCCATGCGGAAGGCGGTGCCGATTTCGAGGCCGAGCGATTGTATCGCGAAAAAGGCGCCGAAAAAGATGAACAGCGCGGCGCACAGGCCGTTTGTCCTGTCGATGGCGAAAGGTTTCATGGCGGTCCTCCCCTGACCCTTGCAACGGGCTTGCCGTTGCAAATGTGAAAACGGACGTCGAAGCGAAAACGGGGCACCGGCAGCGCCCCGTTCAAGCCTCAGTCGGCGTATTGGCCGGCGGCTTCGATGATCGGCTTCCAGCGCGTGATCTCGCCTTCCAGCTTGGCCTTCAGCGCTGCCGGCGTCGCGTCGGCCTCGGACGACGGCTTGGTGCCGAGTTCGGCGAAGCGGGCGATTACGTTGGGGTCCTTCAGTGCGACCTGGAGCGATTTCGACAGTCGGCCGGTGATCTCGGCCGGCGTGCCCTTCGGCGCATAGAGGCCGTGCCAGATGCCGACCTGCACCGCGGGCAGGCCGGCTTCGATGGTCGTCGGCACGTCCTTCAGCACGTCGAGGCGCTCCGGCGTCGTGACGGCATAGGCCTTGATCGTGCCGCCCTGGATTTGCTTGGTGGTGTTGGTGGTCTGGTCGCACATGATGTCGACCTGGCCGCCGAGAAGGTCGGTCATGGCCGGGCCGGTGCCCTTGTAGGGTACGGTGACCAGCGGCGTGCCGATGGCCCTCATGAACAGCATGCCGCACAGATGCGAGGCAGCGCCGATGCCGGCGTTGGCGACGGTGATGGTGTCCTTGTTGGTCTTGGCGTATTCGACCAGCCCTTTCAGGTCGACCGGCTCAAGGTCCTTGCGGGCGACGATCGCCATCGGCACCTCGGTGACGAGGCCGACATACTCGAAGGCGTTCAGCGTGTCGTAGGCGAGTTTCCTGTAGAGGGTCGCGCTGGTCGCCATGCCGATGTGATGGAGGAGCAGCGTGTAGCCATCCGGGTCGGCGTTGGCGACGCGGCCGGCGCCCAGCGTGCCGCCGGCGCCGCCGACATTTTCGACGATGATCTGCTGGCCGAGATCCTTCGACATGGCTTCGGCGACGAGCCGCGTGACCGTGTCGGTCGGACCGCCGGCCGCAAACGGCACGACGACGGTGATGGTGCGCTCGGGATAGGTCTGTGCGCTGGCGGTGAACGAATAAAGCGTGACGGCCGCGGCGGCGGCCAGGGCGGCTACAATTTTCCTCATCGTAATTCTCCTCCCAGGATATCAATCTCCGATCGCTGTGCAGGTCAGGCAGCGAGGGTGCAACAAAGGCAAGCTAACAGATTGTCGCCTGACGCAAACTGCAAAATACAGTCGTGCGCAACCATGGCGATCAGTGGGGAGTATGCCCGGAGGAGATGGGTTTGGTGTTGGCGTTGCTTCAATAACCGTAGCCGCGCGCCATCGCCGCCGCGAAGATCGGGATCAGCAGGAAGATGAAGGCTTCGGCGCGCACATAGGTCTTCACCGAGGCGAGTTCCGCAACCGGCACCTGAAAGCCGGGATTTGCACTGGCTTGCCGGTTCCAGGAGATGAAGCGGATGGTCGGGATGATCGACAGCAGGCCAACGATGCCGAATGCCGCCATCTTGGCCCAGAACACCCAGTTGTAGACGTAGAATTCCCAGCCCTTCAGGCCGTAGATGACGCGGCAGATGCCGATGATGATGATCAGCATGGCGATGATGCCATAATGGCGGTCGATGCCGGCAAGCCGCTTGAGCGTGGCGGCGGAGAGGTCGCCGCGGATCAGGACAAATTCGGCGCCGATGATGCCGGCCAGCGAGAACACCAGCAGATGATGGAAAATGGCAAGCACGAGATCGGTGGTGTCCATGGCGTTCTCCTCCCATTGGCGGTATCGAGACCGGCCCTTGCCGGACCGGTTGCGAAAGGTAGCATCGTTCGGCAGAATTCCCAGAGGCGGACCTGGGTTGGACCATCGGCGTCGCCATCCTGACAGCTGGGGTTTTCTGAAATGACCGGACTGAAGCGCGCCCTGAACCCGATGCCGGACGACATCCGCATCGCCCTGACCGAAAAAGGACTGACAGCGGCCTACGAGGCGCGGCCGGACTACCAGAAGAACGATTATCTCGGCTGGGTCGCCCGCGCCAAACGCAGCGACACCAGGCAGAAGCGGCTCGACCAGATGCTGGACGAATTGCGGCGCGGTGGGCTCTACATGAAGATGGTCTGGCACGGCTGAAAGTAAGCCGACGCTGTTCGCTTCGACCGCCTGGTCGCGCCAGGCCGTTCGGAAGCTTCCCTGGCTGAATGATGATCCGGCTTGGCCCTTGTCCGGGCGCGCTGGTTTGCTAAGCGCTGACCGTCAACGGAGGCAGAGTTTCATGGGCAGTCCAAAAACAGCCGGCGTCCCGGTTCTCGAAACGGAACGGACCATCATGCGGGCGCACCGGATCGAAGATTTCGACGACTATGCCGTCATGTGGGCCGACCCCGTCACCACCCGTTTCATCGGCGGCAAGCCGCGGACGCGGGAGGAAAGCTGGATGCGGTTCCTGCGGCATGCCGGCCTCTGGTCGCTGCTCGGCTACGGCTTCTGGGCGGTCGAGGACAAGGCCAGCGGTCGCTTCATCGGCGAGGCCGGATTCCACGATCTGAAGCGCGACATCGAGCCGTCGCTCGAGGGCATTCCGGAAGCCGGCTGGGCGCTGGCGCCGCAAGCACATGGCAAGGGTCTTGCCAGCGAAGTCGTCAGAAGGGCCCTGGCCTGGGGCGACGAAACCTTTGCCGGCGCGAGAACCGTCTGCATCATCGATCCGGAAAACACCGGCTCGTTGAACGTTGCGGCAAAGTGCGGCTACACCAAGGTCCTGGAAACGACCTATCACGACGGGCTGACGATCCTGCTCGAACGGCGGGTGTGAAGCGCTTCATCGACGCAATTTCCACGTTCTGCCAGGGTTGGCTATTCTAATCTAGCTACGCAATTCCTGTGGGAAAACCGCTCACACTTTTCCTGGAATTGCTCTTTGGGGGAGCCGACCATGCGTGCGATCAATGCGATATTTCTGAAGCTTTTCTGGGCGGGGCTGCTGCTCCTGGCGGCCGTGCAACTGGCGGGCGCCGATGCGACGGTGCCGACCGCCGACATCGAGGGCGGTGCCGACAATCATCTGGCCAAGCGCTATGAGGGGTCGTTCATCGTCTCCTACGAAAAATTCGCCTATACCGATTTTACAGTGCCGCTGTCGCCGCTGAAGCCGAGCGCCGATCCGGATGCCCGTGACACGATGAACAACCGTGTGTTCGCGCCGGACAAGAAGGCTGAGGTCGAAGGCGCGCTGACCCGCATCGCCTATGTGCTGCCGGCCGAGCGCTCCCCGCTCGAAGTGCTGCGCAACTACCAGGATGTGATCGCGGCCGCCGGCGGCGAAGTCCTGTTCGAATGCAAGAAGGAAGAGTGCGGCGGCGCCGCCGACCGGGCGTCGAGCGGTGGCGGCGGCGACATGAGCCTGATGATGTATTTCTTCCATGAAAGCGACGTCAAGGACGCGGCCTTTTCCAATGGCGCCTGTGCGGTAACCACCGGTATCAACGACCAGCGCTTCTTCGCCGCCAAGCTGCCGCAGGACGGCGGCGACGCCTATGTCACGGTTCAGGCCTATTCGCTGATCGACGACCTCTACTGCAAGGAACTCAACGGCCGCACCATTGCCGTCGTTCAGGTGCTGGAGCCCAAGGCGCGCGACAAGAAGATGGTGGTGGTCGAAGCGGCCAAGATGGCGGATTCGCTGTCGGCCACCGGCTCCATCTCGCTCTACGGCATCTTCTTCGACACCGACAAGGCCGACATCAAGCCGGAATCGGAACCGACCTTGAAGGAGATCTCGACGCTTCTGACCAACGAGCCCGGCATGGCGGTGATCGTCGTCGGTCATACCGACAACCAGGGCGCGTTCGACTACAATATCGATCTGTCGTCGCGGCGGGCGCAGTCGGTGAAGGCGGCGCTGGTCTCAAAATACGGCATCGATGGCGGCCGGCTGACCGCCGCCGGCGCCGGCATGATGGCGCCCGTCGCCAGCAATGACGGCGAAACCGGCCGCGCCAAGAACCGCCGTGTGGTGCTGGTCAAGGCGAACTGAGACCGGTCACGGTTTCAGCGCCGGCTAGGCGCCTTGCCTGCTCCAGCATCGAGGCATCCTCGCCGAAGGCGCGGGTGGCGCGAGCGGCGGCCTCCAGCAGGTCCGGTGTCATGCGGCGCAGGAACGCCGTATCGACGCGTGTCGACGGGCCGGCCAGCGTCAAGGCGCCGAGCAGAACGCGGCCCGGTCCGAACACCGGCACCGAGACGCCCGCCGTCTCCGGGTCGCGGTCGCCGATCGACAGATAGTGGCAGGCCTTGCGGATGGTCTCGTATGGTTCGCCCGGCTGGCCCGAAAACGCTGCCAGCACGCGGCCGCCAGAGCCGGCGAGCAACGGCAGCTGGTCACCTTCCCGGATCGTGTAGCGGATCGGGTGCTTGGACTCGACGCGGTAGAGACAGGTGCGGGCGTCGCCGGAGCGGACATAGAAGGCGACGCTTTCCCAACTCCGCTCGGCGAGATCACGCATGATCGGCAGCAGGATGTCGACCGCCACGACCGACCGCTGGTAAAGCGCGCCAAGCCTGAAGGTGGCAGGTCCGATGCGGTAGCGGCCATCGTCGAGCCGCTCCAGCAACTGCCCGCGCAGCAACGAGTTCGCCAGCCTCAAAATGGTGCTTTTGTAGAGCCCGGTGCGCGCCGCGATCTCGGCCAGGCTGAGCGAGCGGTCGGCGGTCGCGAACGCGTCGAGAATGGCGATCGCGCGGTCGAGCGCGGCAACACCATCGGCCGGCAACGGCTGGGATCGCGCTTCGGTCATCTCACGAACAGTTTCATTCCAGTTTACCTGCTCGGACAAAGGCCAGCCGAAGCGATTGTGCCGCACATCCATGGTTCTGTCTAGTAGAACAGCGTTCCTGTTGACAGAACGTACCGAAATCGGCATGAATTTTTGCCGAGCGGGTCTGTTTTCAGGCTACGTTTCTGGCAGGCACCGGAGGAGGTGTCGTGATTTGGAGGAATCCCATGCTGAACAGACGCAGATTTTTGATGAGCACCGCGGCCGCAGGCGCTGCCGGATTCGTTGCAACGCATTTGACGCCCGCCCTCGCTCAGGATGCACCGCAGATCCAGATCTTCGTGCCGGCCGCGCCCGGCGGCGGCTGGGACCAGACGGGGCGCACCATCGACCAGGTGCTGCGCAGTGAAAAACTGATCTCCGGCTCGCAGATCACCAATGTCGGCGGCGCCGGCGGTACTGTCGGCCTGCCGCAGTTCATCAGCCAGTGGAAGGGCAAGGGCAATTCGCTGATGGTGGCCGGCATGGTCATGGTCGGCGCCATCATCGCCAACAAATCGGCCAACAACCTCTCCGAAGTGACGCCCATCGCTCGCCTCACCGGCGAGTTCGAGGCGCTGGTGGTGCCGGCGGATTCGCCGTTCAAGACGGCCGGAGATTTCGTCGCCGCGCTCAAAGCGGATCCGACCAAGGTTCCGGTGGCCGGCGGCTCGGCCGGTGGCTCCGACCACATCCTGTTCGGGCTGATCGCCAAGACGGTCGGCGTTCCGGCAACCAACCTCTCCTATGTGCCTTTCGCCGGCGGTGGCGAGGCGCTGTCGGCGCTGCTCGGCAACCAGGTTGCGGCCGGCATTTCCGGCTTCGGCGAGTTCTCCGAGCAGGTCAAGGCGGGCGCGCTTCGGCTGTTGGCGATCTCCGCCGACAAGCGCCAGGACGGCATCGACGCACCGACGATGAAGGAAGCCGGCATCGACGTCGAACTGTTCAACTGGCGCGGCGTCTTCGCACCGCCCGGCGTCTCCGACGCCGACAAGGCGGCGATGGTCACGATGATCGAGACCATGGCCAAGAGCGATGCCTGGGCAGCCGAATGCAAGAACCGCAACTGGACGCCCATCCTTCTGACCGGCGACGATTATGCGAAATTCCTCGTCGACGACACCGCCCGTATCACCGCGATCCTCAAGGATCTCGGCCTCGCCTGATGTCTTCAGGGGCGGCCACGGCCGCCCCTTCCGACATTCGCCTGCGGCATGGACATATCATGCGCTGGGAGTGAAACTGCGGATGCGGCCGGCGGGAGGATGCCGGCCATCTCGGGAGGACATCGATGAGCACCAGCGACCAGCAGCCGGCGCCCCCGCGCCTTGCCATGCCCGAATTGTTGATCGGCATCGGGCTTCTCGCCTGTGCTGCGGCCGTGGCGTGGCAGACCCTGGCGATCCCGGTTTCGCCGCTCTATTCCAAGGTCGGGCCGACCGTCTTCCCCTACATCACCATGACCGGCATGATCGTGCTTTCGCTGCTGCTCATCGTCGCCGCGCTGCGCGGCGGCTGGCAGCCGCAGGAGGAAAAGGAAACGCCGACCGACTGGAAGGCGATGGGCATCGTCGTTGCCGGCCTGGTCGCCAATCTGGTGCTGATCCAGCCGCTCGGCTTCACCGCCGCCTCGGTCATCATGTTCGTGCTCGTCTGTTACGGCTTCGGCAGCAAGCACACGCTGCGCGATGCGCTGACCGGCCTTATCCTGGCGCTTGCCGCCTATTTCGGCTTTGCCAGGGCGCTCGGCGTCAACATCGGCGCCGGCTTCATCGAAAACCAGCTGAACACGGTGATCGACGCGATCATCGCCACGGTAAGGGGCTGACGCCATGGAGACGCTCGGCCATCTCGCCCACGGATTTTCCGTCGCTTTCTCGCCGATGAACCTGCTGTGGTGCCTGGTCGGCACCACGCTCGGCACCGCGATCGGCGTGCTGCCCGGTCTCGGACCGGCGCTGACCATCGCGCTGCTGCTGCCGATCACCTACCAGGTGGCGCCGGAGGCGTCCTTCATCCTGTTTGCCGGCATCTATTACGGCGCCATGTATGGCGGCTCGACGACCTCGATCCTGCTCAACACGCCGGGCGAAAGCGCCACCATCGTCACCGCGCTGGAAGGCAACAGGATGGCCCGCTCGGGCCGCGGCGGCGCGGCACTGGCGACCTCGGCGATCGGCTCCTTCGTCGCCGGCACCATCGGCACGATGGGCGTCGCCTTCCTGGCGCCGGTGGTAGTGAAGTTCGCGCTGGCCTTCGGTCCGGCCGAATATTTCTCGCTGATGGTGCTTGCCTTCATCACGGTGTCGGCGGTGCTCGGCTCGTCCTCCGTGCGCGGCCTCACCAGCCTGTTCATCGGCTTCGTCATCGGCATGATCGGCGTCGACCTGCAGACGGGACAGCCGCGCTTCACCTTCGGCATGAACGAACTGCTCGATGGCGTCGATGTCATCATTGCCGCGGTCGGCCTGTTTGCCGTCGGCGAGACGCTCTACATGGCCTCGCGCCGCTATGCCGGCAAGGACGAGATCGTGCCGCTCAAGGGCTCGCTCTACATGACCGCGGCCGAATGGGGGCGCTCGTGGAAGCCATGGCTGCGCGGCGCTTTCATCGGCTTCCCGATCGGCGCCATGCCTGCCGGCGGCGCCGAAATCCCGACCTTCCTGTCCTACGCCATCGAAAAGAAGCTGTCGAAGCACAAGGAGGAGTTCGGCACGGTCGGCGCCATCGAGGGCGTTGCCGGACCGGAAGCCGCCAACAATGCGTCTGCCGCCGGCGTGCTGGTGCCGATGCTCACCCTTGGCCTGCCGACCTCGGCGACCGCCGCAATCATGCTGTCGGCCTTCCAGAGCTACGGCATCAATCCGGGACCGCTGCTGTTGACGACGCAGGCCGATCTGGTCTGGGGCCTGATCGCCAGCCTGTTCATCGCCAACGTCATTCTGGTCATCCTTAACCTGCCGCTGATCGGGCTGTGGGTGCGGCTGTTGAAAATCCCTGCGCCGCAGCTCTATGCCGGCATCCTGGTGTTCGCGACCGTCGGCACCTACGGCATCTCGCAATCGCCGATCGACCTCGTCATCCTCTATCTCCTAGGGGCCGCCGGCTTCCTGATGCGGCGCTTCGATTTCCCGACAGCGCCGGTCATCATCGGCATGATCCTGGGGCCGCTCGCCGAAACGCAGTTCCGCCGGGCGATGACGATCTCGAACGGCGACTGGTCGGTGTTCTACACCCACAAGCTGTCGCTGGTGCTGCTGATCCTTGCCTTCATCGGGCTCGCCGGTCCGCATATCTGGGCCTTCATCGAGCATCGGCGCCGGCGCGGGCCGGAGCATGTGCCGGGCGATGCCTGAGCAACCTGGAGCATCATGACCGATCTGCTTGCCGGCATCCGTATCCTCGACCTGACCAATGTGCTGGCGGGCCCTTATTGTGCCTACCAGCTGGCGCTGCTCGGCGCCGATGTCATCAAGGTCGAGACGCCGCAAGGCGGCGATCTGGCGCGCCAGCTCGGCGCCTCGCCGGCGCTCAACAATGCGGGCATGGGCGCGTCGTTCCTGGCGCAGAATGCCGGCAAGCGATCGGTGGTGCTGGATCTCAAGAGCGAAGCCGACCGCGAACGCTTCCTCGATCTCGTCGCCTCGGCCGACGCGCTGGTCGAGAATTTTCGACCGGGCGTGATGGGGCGGCTGGGTCTCGGCTATGAGGTGCTGAAAGCGGTCCGCCCCGGTCTCGTCTATTGCGCCATATCCGGTTTCGGCCAGAGCGGGCCGATGCGCGACAATCCGGCCTACGACCAGATCATCCAGGGGCTGTCCGGCATCATGAGCATCACCGGCACGCCGGAGACAGCACCCTTGCGGGTCGGCTATCCCGTCGCCGACACGCTGGGCGGGCTGGTCGGGGCCTTCGCCATCGCCGCGGCGCTGGTCAAGCAGAAGACCTCGGGCGAGGGCGCGTTTCTCGATGTCTCGATGCTGGAATGCACGCTGTCGGCGCTGGGCTGGCCGGTGTCCAACTATTTGACCGCCGGTGTCGAGCCGCAGCCGATGGGCAATGAGAACATGACGGCTGCGCCCTCCGGCGCGTTTCGCACCGGCGACGGCCTGCTCAACATCGCCGCCAACAAGCAGGAGCAGTTCGTCACGCTTTGCCGGCTGATCGGCCAGCCGGAACTGGCCGACGATCCGCGCTTTGCCGAGCGCGAGACGCGCAAGCAGAACCGCGCCTCCTTGAAAGGGCTGATCGAGACAGCGCTTGCGAGCGCCTCGGCCGCAGCCTGGGAGGAAAAATTCAACCGCGCCGGCGTGCCGGCGGGCCGGGTGCTGACGATCCCCCAAGTGCTTGGCGAGCGCCAGGTGGTCGAGCGCGACATGACCACGCGTTTCCAGGGTCTGCCCGGCATGGCGCAGCCGCTGACCGTGGTGCGCGGCGGCTTCATGGTCGATGGCGCGGCACCCTTGCCGGTCCTGCCGCCGCCTGTGCTGGGCGAGCATATGGACGAGGTTTTTTCCACCCTGCCGCCGCGCGCCAGGAGAAGCGCGTGAGCGAGAGAAAAACCGGCCGCGAACGCGGCGAGGAATGGTGGCAGACCGGCATCATCGAGATGAGCCCCGGCATCATTCGGCTGCGCGGCTATGAAATCCAGGAGCTGATCGGCCGCGTCAGCTTTCCGGCCACGATCTGGCTGATGCTGCGCGGCGAATTGCCGAGCGAGGAGCAGGCGGCGCTGCTCGGCATTGCGCTGGGGGCGGCCGTCGACCACGGGCCGCAGGCGCCGTCGATCGCCATTGCCCGCATGGCCATCACCTGCGGCGTCGGCATCAACAGCGCCATGGCGTCCGCCGTCAACGTGCTGGGTGACGTGCATGGCGGCGCCGGCGAACAGGCGCTGTCCTTCTATGGCGACATTGCCGTGGCACTTGACCAGGGTGTTGCGCTGGACCAAGCCGTAGCCGCACGGCTCGACCGCTTCTTCGCCGAGGAGAAAGGCTATGTGCCGGGATTTGGCCATCGCTTCCACCCGGTCGATCCGCGCGCGCCGCGCCTGATCGCAGTGACGCGCGAGTTTGCCGCGCGCGGCGTCGTCAGCGGACGCTTTGCCGACATCGCCGAGGCCGTCGAATCAGAGGTGGCACGGCGCAAGGGGAAGAAAATACCGCTCAACATCGACGGCGCCACCGCCGTCATCTATGGCGAGCTCGGCTTTCCGCCGCCGTTGACGCGCGGCCTGTTCGTGCTCTCGCGCTCGGTCGGCATCCTGGCGCATGCATGGGAACAGTCGCAGCAAAGCGAGCGCAACAAAGGGCCGCTGCCGCGCGAATGGCTGTGGGCCTATACGGGCACGCCGCTGCGGCCATTTCCCGCTGAGGGGGATGAGGGTCCCGCTGAAGGGGACGAGGGCAAGTGAGGTTGGTCAGGCCGGGTCCGGCACTGCCGGCTGAGGCGGCGCCAGGTTGGCCATCAGCGTCGAGAGATCCGGCTCATCGATGAGCAACGCCGCGTCCTGCGGCTTGAGCCATGCCCGCTGGCGGCTCTTGGCCTCCTGCCAGTTGGCCAGTTCCTCGGACACCTCCAACAGATAGACGACGACGTCGACGCGCACAAAATTGTGCTCCAGCCGTTTCCAGTAGGAATAGCTGCCGGCAGGCGCCTTGCGGGTCTTGCCGAGCACGCCGGCTTCTTCGCGCGCCTCGATGGTGGCGGCCTTGCGCCCGCTCTTTCCTTTCATCGGCCAGCCCTTGGGCACGATAAAGCGCTTCGTCGCTCGCGACGTCACCAGCATCACTTCGAAATTGCCTGAAACGTCCAGACGAAAGGGAATGGCGGCGACCTGGCGAATGCGTTCGCCTCGCCTTGCCTTGCGTACCGCCTTTTTCTTCGTCGTCGCCATGTGCTGAAATCCGGTGGGCGGGCGCACAGCCGCACGCCGCCTGCAAACCCCTGATATGCCCGCGAGGCAATGAGCATCTTTAGTAAATAAGTCGACTAAGTAAATCGCAGGCGACCGATATCAACGGCAAACACGCACAATCTGGTTGTTGACGATCTGAATCGGACAAGCTTGCCGGACGACGGGCACTTCGGGGCGCGGCTGCGGCACGATCCGACGGTCCTGCTCGCGATATTGCTGCTGCTGTTGCTGGAACTGCTGCCGCTGCAGGCTGTTGCGCAATTGCTGCAGCTGGTTCTGCTGGATCAGCCGGTTGGCGCTGGGATTGACGGACTGAGCCGCAGCAGATTGCATGATGCCGGCGAGCGTTGCTGCTGCCAGCATTGCCGACATCAGAACTGTCGATAGGCGAAGCGTCGACATCAGTTCATTCCCGTACAGATATAACCTCCTCTCTATATAGGGCGTTCGTCTCGATCTGCCATGGGCCGGTCTGCCATGGGCCGATCTGCCACGGGTTGGCGAAATCCCATGAGGAAGCGCCGGCCGCACTTGACAGAAAAGATCGATTGACCGCTCTATCGGGCGCGGATCTCGGGCTCAATCGCTGCTGACTCGAGGCACAATCGGGAGCATATCGATGAAAAGCAGGCAAGTATATTTCGCGGCGCTACTGGGCAGCATCTGTATTCTTGGCCCGGTGGCAGTCGCGGCGCAAACCAAGACCGACAAGGCGGCGCCTGCCGCCGCAGCGCCCGCCCCTGCTGCCGGCCCGACATTGCCTGGCGGCGCCTCGGCGCTGTCCGAGACACATGGCGACTGGACGGTCAATTGCCAGGTAACCGGCACGGCCAAGGTTTGCAGCCTGTCGCATCAGCAGTTCAACAAGCAGTCCAACCAGCGCCTGCTGGCGATCGAGCTGTCGAGCAAGAGCGGCGAGGATGCCGCCGGAACGCTGGCGCTGCCGTTCGGCCTGGCGCTCGCCAAAGGAGTCAGCCTGACCATCGACGACCAGAAGCTGGAAGGCAGCTTGCCGTTCAACACCTGCCAGGCCGTCGGCTGCCTGGTGCCGGTGGCGTTCGATGCCAGCGTCACGCCGCTGCTCAAGGCAGCCACCACGCTGAAGATCGACGCCTTCGCGGCCGACACCGGTCAAGCGGTGAGTTTCACCATCCCGCTCAACGGCTTCGGCGGCGCACTGGCACGGACCGCGGAACTCTCGGCGGACTGAGCGGAAAACGTCCGGTCACTCAACCTCGCGCAGCCGGTACCCCACCCCGGTTTCGGTGGTGATGTAGCGCGGCTGGTCGGGCGACTTTTCGATCTTCTGCCGGAGCTGGCGGACATAGACCCTCAGATACTGCACGTCGGTCGAATCGCCCCACACCTGCTTCAGAATGAAATGGTGGGTCAGCACCTTGCCGGCATGCTGCACCATAATGCGCAATATGTCGTACTCCTTGGGGGAGAGCTTTATCTCCTTGCCTTCGACCTTGACGATGCGCTTGACCAGGTCGACGCTGAGATCGCCGGTGTGGAACACCGGCTTTTCGCCCTGCTGCTGGAATTTGTGGCGCAGCGCGACGCGGATGCGGGCGACCAGCTCGTTCATGCCGAACGGCTTGGTGATGTAGTCGTCAGCGCCGAGTTCGAGCGCCGCGACGATGCCGGCTTCGTCGGTGCGGCTGGACAGGATGACCACGGGCACGTCGAGGCCGTCGCCGCGCCATTTCCGCAGGAGATCGAGGCCACCCATGCCGGGCAGGCCGAGGTCGAGCAGGATCAGATCCGGCTTTTGTGCATCGACGAGTTCGATCGCAGCCTTGGCGTTGGGCGCTTCGCTGACCGCATAGCCCTGGCTGCCGAGGCCGACGCGCAGCAGTTTGCGGATCGGCGGCTCGTCGTCGACGACCAGTATGCTGACGTTGGAATTTGTCATGCCGGATCACCAGAGTTTTGCCCGTCCACACCTGATACGTCCGTATCGGACGATTGTACCAACCTCGGCATGCGGATTGTGAAGACTGCGCCCGGGCGATCGCTGCGGTTCGCCGCCATGATCGTGCCGCCCATCGCCTCGATGAAGCCCCGGCAGATCGACAGGCCGAGCCCGGTGCCGGCCTGGATCTGATCGCGCTTGCGCACCCGGTAAAAGCTGTCGAAGACGCGCTCCAGGTCGGCGGGCGGAATGCCCGGTCCCTCATCCATGATCTGCAGCGCGACGGAGCCATTGTCGGCCCAGCCCTGCAGCCGGATTGTCGATCCCTGTGGCGCGTATTTCGCGGCATTGTCGAGCAGATTGAACAGCATTTGTTCGAACAGCACGGGATCAAGCTTCAGCATCGGCAGGTCGGCCGGAATATCAACCTCGGTCTTGTGCCCGGCAGTGATCTTGCGTGCCCGCTGCAAGGCCGAGCCCACGACATCGCCGACATAGTGCAGGGCGAAATTCGGTTCCATGGCGCCCGATTCAATCTTGGTCATGTCGAGCAGATTGGCGATGAAGCGGTTCAGCCGTTCGGACTCGTCGAGCACGGTGGTCAGCAGCTCGGCCCGATCGTTCTCGGGCAGTGCCGGCGCAAATTCCCTGAGCGTGCCGGCCGCGCCCATGATGGCCGCCAGCGGCGTCTTCAGATCATGCGAGATCGACGTCAGCAGTGCCGAGCGCAAGCGGTCGGCCTCGGCCGCCAGCCTGGCGCGGTCGACATCGGCGACCAGCTGGATGCGCTCGATGGCAACCGCCGCCTGGTCGGCCAGCGCGTCGAGCAGGCGCTGTTGCTCGGGCGTCAGCAGCGGGCCTTGCTTGTCATTGTCGAGGCCGACGACGCCGACGGCCGTGCGTGCGGTGCGCAAGGGGAGGTAGAGGCGTTTTGCCCCGGGCAGGGTATCGGCGCCACGGCCGGCAGCCCGGTTGTGTTCCCAAGCCCAGCGTGCAGCCGCGATGTCGGCCTCGGCCAGCGTGTCATCGGGGGGATAACCGGCCTTGACGGTGATCGTGCCTTCTTCCGGCAAAAGCAGCACCACGCGCAGCTTCAGCATCGAGGCGATCTGGAAGGCTGTGGCCCACAAAACGTCGTCGAGCGTGCCGGCGCCGGCGAGCTTCTTTGAAAAGAGGTAGATGTCCTCGGTGGCCCGGGCGCGTGAACGGGCGGCGGCTGCCTGACGCTGCACACGCGCCGTCAGATTGCTGGCGATGACGGCAACGACGAGGAAGACGGCGAAGGCAACGATGCTCTCCGGATCGCGGATCGTCATCGTGTAGCGCGGCTCGAGAAAGAAGAAGTTGAAGGCAATGGCGCTGAGGAAACAGGCGTACAGCGCCGGCCACAGGCCAAAGGTCACTGCCGATGTCAGCACCGCCAGCAGCAGCACGCTGGCAAGGTTGCGAACGTCGAGGAACTGATCGAGGACGGCGCTGACGGCAAGCGCGCCGGCGACATAGACGGTCGAGAAAAGATAAGGCCAGATTTGAAATGGCGTCTGCTCGGCCGCCGCCTTGACCCTCGACGTGGCCTCGTTGTCGCGCTCCGTTCCTGAAATGACATGGACGCTGATATCGCCGGCATTGCGGATCAGATCGTAGGTGAGCGAACCCTCGATCAGTTCGCGCCAGCGCGAGCGGGTCGGCCTGCCGACGACGATATGGGTGAAGTTGTTGGCCGTGGCGTGGCGGACGATGTCCTGGGCGACGTTCTGGCCCGGAATGGTCGTCACCTCGGCGCCGAGCTGCTCGGCCAGGCGCAAGAGCGTGGCCAGCTGGTCCTTGTCTTCCTCCGACATGGCGGCCGAACGCGGCGTGTCGACATGCAGCGCCGTCCACGGTGCGCGCAGCCGGTCGGCCAGCCGGCGCGCATAGCGGACACGAGACGCTCCGCCCGGACGCGCATCGACGCAGACGAGCACCCTTTCGCCCGCCGCCCAGGGGCCGGGAATCGCGTGCGACTGCATGTGGTTGAGCAACTGCTCGTCGACGCGCTGGGCGGTGCGGCGCAGCGCCAATTCCCGAAGCGCGGTCAGATTGCCCGGCGAGAAATAGTTTTCGACTGCGCGCTGGGCAGTGTTGGGGAAATAGACCTTTCCCTCTTTCAGCCGCTTGATCAGGTCGTCGGGCGTGAGGTCGATGATCTCGATGTCGTCGGCCTGGTCGATGATGGAGTCCGGGACCGTTTCGCGCACCCTGACGCGGGTGATCTGCGCCACGACGTCATTCAGGCTCTCGACATGCTGGATGTTGAGCGTGGTGTAGACGTCGATGCCGCGCGCAAGGATTTCCTGGACGTCGAGATAGCGCTTGGGGTGGCGGCTGCCTGGCGCATTGGTGTGGGCGAGTTCGTCGACGAGCACCAGCGCCGGCCGGCGGGCGAGAATGGCATCGATGTCCATCTCGTCCAGCACGCGGCCTCTGTAGTCGACCTTCTGGCGCGGGATCACCTCGTAGCCTTCGACCAGCGCCAGTGTTTCCTTGCGGCCGTGGGTCTCCACGACGCCGACCACTACGTCGACGCCGTCAGCCAGCCTGGCGCGGCCGGCCATCAGCATTTCATAGGTCTTGCCGACGCCGGGGGCAGCGCCGAGAAATATCCGCAGACGGCCGCGCTCTTCCCGTTCCGCATGCTCGAGCAGCGCGTCCGGAGAGGGTCTGGTATCGTTGCTTCTGGCGTCCGGCATCAGGCTCGATCATGAACGGCGCCGAGGATCGTGTCGATCCCCGGCCCCTGGCTTCAGAGATTGTCTCTCACTGCTTGGTATCGTCCAGTGCCAGGTTGAGCGCCAGCACATTGACGACCGGCTCGCCGAGGAAGCCGAGTTCGCGGCCTTCGACATGGCTGTCGACAAGCGCCTTGACCTTGGCTTCGTCGAAGCCCCTGGCCTTGGCCACCCGAGCGACCTGGAAATAGGCGGCGTCCGGGCTGATAGCGGGGTCGAGGCCGCTGCCGGACGTCGTCACCAGATCCATCGGCACCGGCTGGTTCGGGTTCTCCGCCTTCAGCTTTGCAACATCGCCCTTGATGCGGTCGATCAGCTTGGGGTTGGTTGGACCGAGATTAGAGCCGCTGGACGCTGCGGCGTTGTATCCGTCGCCGGCAGCCGAGGGGCGGCCATGGAAATACTTGTCGTCGGCAAAGCCCTGGCCGATCAGTTCGGAGCCGATGACGGTGCCGTTTTTCTCGATCAAGCTGCCATTGGCCTGGTGCGGAAACAGCGCCTGGGCGATGCCGGTCATGCCCAGGGGATAGATCAGGCCGGTCAAAACGGTGAAAAAGACGATCATGATAACAGCGGGTCTTATCTGAGTGAGCATGGACGTATTTCCTTAAGCGAGGCCGAGGCCGGTGACGATCATGTCGATCGCCTTGATGCCGACGAAGGGAACGATGATGCCGCCGAGGCCGTAGACCAGCAGGTTGCGGCTGAGCAGCGCGCCGGCGCCGATGGCGCGGTATTTGACGCCTTTAAGCGACAGCGGGATCAGAGCGATGATGATCAGCGCGTTGAAGATGATGGCCGACAGGATGGCGCTCTGCGGCGTCGCCAGATGCATGATGTTGAGCGCTTGCAGGGGGCCGATTGTATGTCCCGGCGCAACGTAGAAGACGGCAAACATGGCCGGGATGATGGCGAAGTATTTGGCGACGTCGTTGGCGATCGAGAAGGTCGTCAGCGAGCCGCGCGTCATCAGCAGCGCCTTGCCGATCTCGACGATCTCGATCAGCTTGGTCGGGTCACTATCGAGGTCGATCATGTTGCCGGCCTCGCGGGCGGCAACCGTGCCGGTGTTCATGGCGACGCCGACGTCGGCCTGCGCCAAGGCCGGCGCGTCGTTGGTGCCGTCACCGCACATGGCGACCAGCTTGCCCTTGGCCTGTTCGTCGCGGATCAGCTTCAGCTTGTCCTCGGGCGTGGCCTGGGCGAGGAAATCGTCGACGCCGGCTTCGGCTGCGATCGCCGCCGCAGTCATCGGATTGTCGCCGGTGATCATCACGGTGCGGATGCCCATTTTGCGCAGTTCGGCAAAGCGCTCGCGGATACCACCCTTGACGATGTCCTTGAGGTGGACGACGCCGAGCAGGCGGCCGTCACGCTCGACGGCCAGCGGCGTGCCGCCCGACTTGGCGATCTCGTCGGCGATCGCCTGGAGATCCTTGACGGTGTCGCTGCCGGGGCGCGTGCCGTGAGTGGCCGATGTCGACTGGCTGACATAGGCGAGAACCGAATCGACGGCGCCCTTGCGCACCGACGAGCCATCGATGTCGACGCCGCTCATCCGGGTCTGCGCGGTGAAGGGCACGAAGCTGGCATGCAAGGTTGCCATGTCACGGGCGCGGATGGCGTATTTCTCCTTGGCCAGCACGACGATCGAGCGTCCCTCAGGCGTCTCGTCGGCGAGCGAGGCGAGCTGCGCGGCATCGGCCAGTTCCTGTTCGGTGACGCCCTTGACCGGGCGGAATTCGGTGGCCTGGCGGTTGCCGAGCGTGATGGTGCCGGTCTTATCGAGCAAAAGCGTATCGACGTCGCCCGCCGCTTCGACGGCACGGCCGGACATGGCCAGCACGTTGAAGCGCACCAGGCGGTCCATGCCGGCAATGCCGATGGCCGACAGCAGGGCGCCGATGGTGGTCGGGATCAAGGTGACGAACAGCGCGACCAGCACCGTCACCGGGATATAGCCGCCGGAATAGGAGGCAAAGCTCGGGATCGTGGCGGTGGCCAGCACGAAGATCAGCGTCATGCCGAGGAGCAGGATGTTGAGCGCGATCTCGTTGGGCGTCTTCTGGCGCGAGGCACCCTCGACCAGCGAGATCATGCGGTCGAGGAAGGTGTGGCCGGAGGCGGCTGATATGCGCACGCGAATCCAGTCGGACAGAACCTGCGTGCCGCCGGTGACCGCCGAACGGTCGCCGCCGGATTCGCGAATGACGGGTGCGGACTCGCCGGTGATTGCCGCCTCGTTGACCGAGGCCACGCCTTCGATCACTTCACCGTCGGACGGGATGATGTCGCCGGCTTCGACCAGCACGATGTCGCCAACCTTCAGGCTGGTGCCGGGCACCAGCTTGAACCTGGAGCGGTCTTCGCCGGCAAGCAGCTTGGCCCGGGTTTCGGTGCGCGCCTTGCGCAGCGAATCGGCCTGCGCCTTGCCGCGGCCTTCGGCGACGGCCTCGGCGAAGTTGGCGAACAGCACGGTGAACCACAGCCAGATGATGATCTGCAGCGTAAAGCCGAAATCGCCGCCGCCGGTGGCGAGATCCTTGACGAACAGGACCGTGGTAAGAAGCGAGACGATGGCGACGACGAACATCACCGGGTTCCTGACCAGCGTGCGGGGGTCGAGTTTCCTGAAGGCGCCGCCGATGGCCGGCCACAG
Source organism: Mesorhizobium sp. M0772 (assembly GCF_040320135.1). NCBI lineage: Bacteria > Pseudomonadati > Pseudomonadota > Alphaproteobacteria > Hyphomicrobiales > Phyllobacteriaceae > Mesorhizobium > Mesorhizobium sp. M0772. The sequence goes on from NZ_JAMYPB010000004.1 coordinate 180,526, forward strand.
GATGCGGGCATCCATGATGCTCGCGGATTTGGACTGGCTCATTTGGTGGCTCCAGTATCTGAACTGTTGGCCGGCACCGACCGATCGGATGCCGAAAAGAGGGGCGGCGGACCATAGGCCAGCAGCCAGATCACGATCATGACTGCCGCGAGGCCGAGGAAGGTAGATACGCTGGGGAAGGGAGGGGGCGTTTCCTCCCCCTCATTGCCGGCTCGTGGGCCGGCTCGCGGCCGGGCCTTCATGCGTTTTGGGTAGAACCAGGACATGACAAGCCTCAGAATGTCTGGCCGTTGATGGCAGCCAGGTGCTCGACGATCGGTCCGATCGCCAGTGCCGGGAAGAAGGTCAGGCCGACGACGATCAGGATGACGCCGACGAGCAGGCCGACGAACAGCGGGCCGTCGGTCGGGAAGGTGCCGGCGGAAGCCGGAACCGTCTTCTTCGTCGCTAGCGAGCCGGCAATGGCAAGCGCTGGAATGATGACGAAGAAGCGACCCACCCACATGGAGATGCCGAGCGTGATGTTGTACCAGGGCGTGTTGCCGGAAAGGCCGCCAAAGGCCGAGCCGTTGTTGGCCGCCGCCGAAGTGTAGGCATAAAGAACCTCGGAGAAGCCATGCGGACCGCCATTGGCCATCGAGGCGACGGCGCTTGGCAGCACGACCGCTATTGCCGTGAAGACCAGCATGACCAACGGCAGAGCGAGGATGGCGAGCATTGCCATCTTGACCTCCTTGGCCTCGATCTTCTTGCCGAGATATTCGGGCGTGCGGCCAACCATCAGGCCGGCGACGAACACGGTGATGACGATGAACATGACGATGCCGTAGAAGCCGGCGCCGACGCCGCCGACGATGACTTCGCCGAGCTGCATGTTGAGCATCGGGATCAGGCCGCCAAGTGCTGTGAACGAGTCATGCATGGCGTTCACCGCACCGCAGCTCGCAGCCGTGGTGATGACGGCGAATAGTGCCGAAGCGGCAATGCCGAAGCGGCTCTCCTTGCCTTCCATGTTGGCGCCGTCGACGCCCAACGCATGGACCAGCGGATTGCCCGCGGCTTCCGCCCAGTAGCAGATAACGACGCCAGCGATGAACAGCACACCCATCGTGGCCAGGATCGCCCAGCCCTGGCGCTGGTTGCCGACCATGCGGCCGAAGACGTTGGTGAGTGCAGCACCCAGCGCGAAGATCGTCACCATCTGGATCATGTTGGAGATGGCGTCGGGGTTTTCGAAAGGATGCGCGGCATTGGCGTTGAAGAAGCCGCCGCCATTGGTGCCGAGCATCTTGATGGCGACCTGCGAGGCGACCGGCCCAAGGGCGAGCGTCTGCTTGGCGCCTTCGAGCGTGGTGGCGTCGACATAAGGCCCGAGCGTCTGCGGCATGCCGAGCCAGACATAGACAAGGGTGAGCACGATGCTGAGCGGCAGCAGGATGTAGAGCGTGCAGCGGGTCATATCCACCCAGAAATTGCCGATCGATTTGGCCGAGGCGCGGGCGAAGCCGCGGATCAGCGCCACCGCAATGGCAATGCCGACGGCGGCGGACATGAAGTTCTGAACAGTCAGGCCGGCCATCTGCACGAGGTAGGACAACGTGCTTTCGCCGCCGTAATTCTGCCAGTTGGTGTTGGTGACGAAGCTGACGGCAGTGTTGAAGGCGAGATTGGGTTCGACCGATGCCATCCCGGCCGGATTGTAAGGCAGGACGCCCTGCAGGCGTTGCAGAAAGTACAGCACCAGGAAGCTGGCAAGGCTGAAGAAGATGATTCCTGCCGCGTAGGTCGTCCAGTGCTGCTCCTCGCGCTCGCTGGTTCCCGAAATGCGGTAGAGGCCGCGCTCAACGGGCCCGAGTATGGCCGAGAGAAAGGTGCGATCGCCATTGAAGACGCGGTACATGTAGCCGCCGAGCGGCTTCACCAGCAAAACGACCATCCCGCAATAAACCAGGATCTGTATCCATCCGTTGAGTGTCATGGGTTTCCGTGCCTTGCTTCAGAAGCGTTCTGGGCGAACGAGGGCGTATGTCAGGTAGACGAGCAGGAACAAGGTCACGCCGCCACCGAGGATGTAATCGACAAGCATGGTGCGATCCTTCCGCTTAAAGAGCGTCGCAAGCTTTGATGTAGGCGAGGGAAAGACCGAAGAACAAAACCTCGATCCCGATGACGACGATGTCCATTTGTGTTGGTCCTTGCTTCTGCTTGTATTTGGCGCCAGCGACCGGCGAGCCAGAAATTCCATGAGAACGACCCGCCGTAGCTTCGATGGCTACGGCGCCCGGAGCGTTTTGCTCGAAGTGGAATATGGACCCGATCGCCATAAAGGTTCGAGACGGGCCGCGGAGGAAAGATATAAAATTCCTATAAAGATTTCCGGGAGATGGCTCGTTCCGGGCCGCTAGAAACCGACGCTATGATATCGCGACCCCTCTTGCGGCGGCTCCGTCTTTCGAAACAATGGGAACGCAAAATGAGGGAAAAACAGATGCTCGACATGGCACCATCGAAACAGGCGGCGACATGGCTTTCCGCGCTTGCACGGGCGCTGGAAACTTATGACGCCGAGGCCGCCGCCAACCTGTTCGTCGAGGATTGCTACTGGCGCGATCTGCTGGCTTTCACCTGGAACATCACCACGATGGAAGGCCGCGATGAGATCCGCGACATGCTGCAAGCGACGCTGGCGGAAGCGAAGCCCTCACACTGGACGCTGTCCGGCGAGGCGACCTCGGATGAGGGCACCGTCGAGGCCTGGTTCACGTTCGAAACGGCGGTCGCGCGGGGCGAAGGGATTGTGCGCCTTACGGACGGCCGCTGCCGGACCTTGTTCACGGCGGTGCGTGAGCTCAAGGGGTTCGAGGAACAAAAGGGACCGGCGCGGCCGCTTGGTATCCGTCACAAGGCCGATCCGAAGCGCGAAACCTGGGCGGAGGCGCGGGCGCGCGAGACGCGCGACCTCGGCGCCACCGAGCAGCCCTATTGCCTGGTGATCGGCGGCGGGCAGGGCGGCATCATGCTCGGCGCGCGGCTGAGGCAGCTCGGTGTGCCCACCATCATCATCGAGAAAAATGCGCGCCCCGGCGATTCCTGGCGCAACCGTTATCGCTCGCTCGTGCTGCACGATCCGGTCTGGTACGACCATCTGCCCTACATTCCGTTCCCGGAGAACTGGCCGGTGTTCACGCCCAAGGACAAGATGGGCGACTGGCTTGAGATGTATGTCAGGGTGATGGAGCTCAACTACTGGGTCGCCACCAAATGCCTCAGCGCCAGCTATGACGAGGCCGAGAAGGTGTGGACTGTGGTGGTCGACCGCGTCGGCCGGCAGATCACGCTGAAGCCGAAGCACATTGTCTTTGCCACCGGCGCCTATGGCCCGCCACGCCAGATCGCGCTGCCCGGCGCCGAGACCTTCAAGGGCGAACTCCTGCATTCCAGCCAGTATGCAAGCGGCGAGAAATTCCGCGGCAGACGTGTCGCTGTCATCGGCGCGGCAAGCTCGGGGCACGATGTCAGCGTCGACCTCTGGGAGAGCGGCGCAGACGTCACCATGATCCAGCGGTCGCCGACGACAGTGGTGAAATCCGACACTCTGATGGAAGTCGGCTTCGAGATCTTCTCGGAAAAGGCTTTGGCGCGCGGCATCAGCACCGACAAGGCCGACCTGATCGTCGCGTCCACGCCGTTCGCGCTTGTACCCAAGGGCCAGCGGGATCTTTACGAGGTGATCAAGGCACGCGACGCAGACTTCTACGACCAGCTACGCGCCGCCGGCTTCGCCATCGATTTCGGGGAGGACGAGACCGGGCTGTTGATGAAGGCCTACCGCACCGGCTCCGGCTACTACATCGATGTCGGCGCCTGCGAACTGATCATCAATGGCGAGATCAAAGTGAAGAGCGGCGTCGGCATCAGTTCATTGACGCCGACCGGCATCCTGTTCGACGACCGCAGCGAGCTGGCCGTCCATGCGATCGTCGCCTGTACCGGCTACCAGTCGATGAACGAGACCGTGGCGGCCATCGTCTCGCGCGAGGTCGCCGACAAGGTCGGGCCATGCTGGGGCCTCGGCTCCGGCGTCAAGGGCGATCCCGGTCCTTGGCAAGGCGAGCTGCGCAACATGTGGAAGCCGACGGCGCAGGACGCGCTGTGGTTCCACGGCGGCAATCTGGCGCTGTCGCGGTTTTACTCGAAATATGTGGCGCTGCAGATCAAGGCGCGGATGGAAGGGATTGCGACGCCGGTGTTTGGGGCGGTGAGTAACGCAGGGCGCTAGCGATCTCCTCCTCCCTCGAGGGGGAGATGTCGCCGAAGGCGACAGAGGGAGTCGCCGCGCGTGGAGCGCTGACCTCCAGCTGCCGCGAGGAGCTTGCGTCCGGTCGAACCGACCCCCTCTGGCCTGCCGGCCATCTCCCCCTCAAGGAGGGAGATTATCCATGCCCGAAATGCCGTGCGGCGACCTCGACATGCGTATGTGCCGCATGCGGCTCGAAGCGCTCGGTCTCGTTGTGGTCGGCGGCTTCGTTCGGCCACCAGACACCACCCACGACGATGCCGTCCGATGTGAGCCGCTGATCCGCGATCAGCGCCGCACCGACCGCATCGACGAAGGTAAAGCGCCCGGGGCGCAGTCTCAGCACCGCGACATCGCCGACACCGCCAACTTTCAGCGTCCCAAGCTCCGGCCTGGCGATCGCCTCGGCTGGCCTTTGCGTGGCGGCGCGAAGCACCTCGACCAGCGGCATGCCCAGCGCCATCAGCTTCGACATGCAGACGAGGATGTCGAAGGCGGGACCGTCAACGCAATAGAGATGCACGTCGCTGGAGATGACATCGGGCGCGAGGCCCTCGGCCAGCATCGCTTTCGCCACGGCGAAGTCGAACGATCCCATGCCGTGGCCAATGTCGAAGATGACACCGCGTTCGCGGGCCAGCCGCATGTCCGGCCGGACCGCGCCGGAGGCGAACACCGGCGCATTGGGGAATGGCCGAAAACAATGGGTGAGGATGTCGCCGCGGCGCAGCCGCGGCAGCACTTCGGAGCGGCCGGGCGGCGGCTCGTCAATATGCGCCATCAGCGGCAGGCCGGCCTGGTCGGCGGCTTCCAGCGCGAGATCGACCGGCGCGATGCCGCTGGCGCCGCCGGCATGCTTGCCGGAGCGCACTTTTACGCCGACGACGATGTCGGCGTGCTCGCGTACCGCCGCCACCGTCTCGCGCGGCTCGCACAGCCTCAGATCGCTGCATTCGCCGACGGAGACCGTCTGCGAAAAGCCGAATATGCCGGCAAAGGAGATGTTGACATAGGCCAGGATGCGCACCTTCGAGCGCTCGATGACATGGCGGCGAAAGCCCAGAAAATTGCCGGCGCCGGCGCTGCCGGCATCGATGAAGGTGGTGGTGCCGCTCTTGGCCGCCAGCCGGTCGGCGTCGACGCCAAGCGAGGTGCCGCCCCAGTAGACATGGCTGTGCAGGTCGATGAGGCCGGGTGTGACGATGCAATCACGAGCATCGACTATCTTGGTGGCGTGCTCGGCATCGATCGCCGCCTCGATGGCCACGATGCGTCGGCCCGCAACGGCGACATCGCGCGGCGCGTCCAGGCCCGAGGCCGGATCGATCAGGCGGCCGCCCTTGATCAGGAGATCGAACTGCATCGGCGCCCGCCTCTCTTCGTTTTGGGGCATGATCTCTGGACAAAACGGTTTCCGTTTGTCCGAGAAAACCGGTTTCCACTTTTCGAGATCATGCCCCGACTGGTCAAACCGGCCGGTAGGCGACGGCTTCGACCTCGATCTTGATATCGATCATCAGCCGCGATTCGACCGTGGTACGAGCCGGCGGGTTGCTCGGAAAATGCCTGGCGTAGACGGCGTTAAAGGCGCCGAAATCGCGCGCGTCCTCGAGCCAGACCGTGGTCTTGACGACATCGTCCATGGTGCAACCGGCCAGCGCGAGTGCCGCCTTCACATTCTGCAGCACCTGCTCGGTCTGCTCGGTGATGCCGCCCTTGACCACAATGCGGTCGCTGTCGACCGGCACCTGACCTGAGATGTAGACGAAATCCCCAGCGCGCACGGCCGGCGACAGCGGCACGTGGGATGTTCCAAAACACTCTTTAGGCAAGGGAAACTCCTGTTCAGAATGGCGGGCCGCGTCCCGTTTTCGCCGACCGCTCTACGCCTGTCCCGGTGATCCTCATAGGGGGCTTTTTCGAAAGCAGCATTTTTCCAAACGCATGTTGCTTTATCAGCGGACCGCCAGCATCTTGCGCGGCGCATTTTCCCGACAGGAGATTTCAATGACCTTCGACAAGAACCCGTTTCCAGAGGGCGATGCCGATCGTCACGCGCTCTGGGAAATGCTGATGCGGCGCGACATCGACGCCTTTATCGGTCAGGACTGGTCGATGGTCGAGGATGATTTCCTCGCCGACAGCTTCTTCGGCATGCATGCGCATTTCCTCAGCGATGCCGACGCCTGGCGTCTGCAATTCCCGAGCCTTGCCGTCTATCGCGACGAATGGCTGCGCCAGGCCAAGGAGACGGCGGCGACCGAATTCGCCGAGCCGCTGCGCGAGGCGCTGTTTCGCGTCACCAACATGCGCGACATCGACGTCGATGGCGACCGCGCCGTGCTGCACAAGAAGTTCAACGGCTCGGTGGCCAAGGCCGATGGCAGCGTCGACAAGCTGAAATGGCAGACGCTGTATTTTTGCAGGAAGGTGGCGGGCCACTGGAAGATCGGCGGCTTCGTCGGCTACATGCCACATCCCTTGGGGATCTGAGTCTTGCCGCTTATGCTACTGCCGGCCTTCGCGCACGAAGACGTGCGCCTCCCGGGCTGCAGTTGTAAAAGCTCGCCAACCGAACTCACTCGAGCTCAAGCGAGTTGAACGGGACAGGTTCGTCCAACAGGGCTAGCGGGAGCGGTGGTCGAACACGACCGCCATGGTCTTACCAATTGCCGCCATGGCCACGAGTTCGACGAGATCGTCGTCGCTGTCGACACAGGTTGGATCCATGCGGCGGATGGCGTCGAGCGCCGCTCTAGTCGAGACGGTATCGCCGGCGCGGAATCTGGAAAGCGCAGAGGAAACAAGGTTCTGGGTTGTCACGTCGATGACAGGTACGCTCGGCACTACGTTCATGGCTTCCTCCTGCCAAGAACCCTCTCCCGAAGGAAATAATACGCCGAACGACGGCGTGTGCCAGCGGAATCGTGGTCCGACCAGATTGCCTGGAGGGCACGGTTGCGTGTTTGATAGGATCGAGCCCACAGCATCCAGGACCGGACATGAAACTGTACTTCAGCCGCAATCCCAATCCGCGCCTCGCGGTTGCAACTGCACGTCATCTGCAGGCCAAGGTCGAGTGTGAGTTTGCGGCACCCATGGCGCCCGGGCAGGCTGAGCGGTTTCGTCAGCTCAATCCCAATCTTACCCTGCCGATATTGGCATGGCCGGGCGGCAGCCTGTGGGAAGCCGACGCCATAGCCTGCCTTCTGTCGCGCGAAGCGGGTTCGGATTTCTGGCGCGGCGGCGGCGACCAACCCGACATGATCCGCTGGCTAAGCTGGGGCAAGGAAAATTTCGTGCGGGCCTGCGACACCGTGCATTTCGAGCGCGGAACCAAGCAGCGCTACGGGATTGGGCCCGTCGACCAGGGCAAGGTCGAGGAGGGGCTGGCGGAGTTCCGCATCGCGGCAGCGATTCTCGAGGCGGAGCTCGCCAAGCGGCCATGGCTTGTGGGCAAGTCGCTCTCCTATGCCGATTTCCGCATGGCGACGTTTTTGCCGTTCAACGATGCAGCCGGCCTGCCGCTGGCGGACTATCCCTCTGTTCTGGGTTGGTATCGCCGGCTCGAAGCCATCGATGCCTGGCGCGATCCCTTCGACGGGCTGGAAGCGCCGCTTCTGCCGCCGGTCAACTCCGCTTGATGTGCTTCCCTTTGGGCAGATGGGCTGATGTGTGGCGCTTTGGCGGCATAGGTGTGGAACAGCGGGCGAGTTGCCATGGCGCGCTCGACGGCTCGCGGCCGGGTTGATAAGCCCTGTCCGCAAGGAGAGTCGTGACATGACCGTAGCCATCGAGATGGGACAGACGACGGCGGGTGCGCCGGCGGCGCTCGACCTTGAGGAGCTGCTGGCGACCCGGCTTCTGGTGCAAGGCAATTCCGGCTCCGGCAAATCGCACCTTTTGCGCCGGCTCCTGGAGCAGAGCGCGCCCTGGGTGCAGCAGACCATCATCGACCCGGAAGGCGATTTCGTCTCGCTGGGCGACCATTACGGCCATCTGGTCATCGATGCCGAGGAGCATACGGAGCGTGGCCTGCAAGCAGCCGGCGAGCGGGCGCGCATCCACCGCGTCTCCACGGTGCTCAATCTCGAAGGGCTCGATGCCGAGAACCAGATGCGGCGCGCCGCTGCCTTTCTCGGCGGGTTGTTCGAGGTTGCCCGCGAGCATTGGTATCCGATGCTGGTGGTGGTCGACGAAGCGCAGCTGTTCGCGCCCGCCGTGGCCGGCGAAGTGTCCGACGAGGCGCGAAAGCTCTCGCTCGGCGCCATGACCAATTTGATGTGCCGCGGCCGCAAGCGCGGCCTTGCCGGCATCATCGCCACGCAGCGGCTGGCAAAGCTCGCCAAGAATGTCGCGGCGGAGGCGTCCAATTTCCTCATGGGCCGTACCTTCCTCGATATCGACATGGCGCGCGCCGCCGACCTTCTGGGCATGGAACGGCGTCAGGCGGAGGCGTTTCGCGATCTGGAGCGCGGGCACTTCATGGCGCTGGGACCGGCGCTGTCGCGCCGCCCGCTCGGCGTGCGCATCGGCCAGACCGAGACCAGCCCGCGCAACGGTACGCCGCGGCTGATGGCAATGCCGGAAACAGCGCTCGAGGACGCACGGGCCATCATCCTGGCAGCGCCGCCGCCCGAGACGATGCGCGCGCCGCGCCGGATGGCGTCGCCCGATTTGCTCGACCAGCTGATGGCGGCGAAGTCTGCGGCGATGGAGATCCGCCCGGAACCTGCGGAACCGGCGGTAAGCGCCGAGGATATGGCCGAGCGGCGAGAGCGGGTGGACCGTGTCCTGCGCGCCATCCTGGCGCAGCCCGATGCGGGTTTCCGCGTCATCGGCGTGCTTTATCAGGAGTTCGTCGTCCGCTGCCGCATCGAAGGCCTCGCTTCGGTGGTGCCGGACCTCTCAGAATTCCGTCGCATGCTGACGCGTGCCCGCGCCGGGCTCGGCGCCGACATGGCAGGCGATGACGCCTGGCAGGACGTTTCCGTGCGCGCCTCGCTGCTTCCCGAGGACATGCAGGGCGTGTTCATGATGATCGCCCGCGCCGCCAAGGAGGGCTGGCCGTGCCCGAGCGACGCGGCGATCGCGCGCGCCTACGGCTCGCATTCGCTGCGGCGCGCCCGGCGGCTGCTCACCTATATCGAGGAGCAGGGCCTCATCGTCTGCCAGCTCGACGGCACCGGCCGCCGCACGGTGACGCTGGTCGAGCTCGCCTGGGCGACGGCGCCGGGCGACCCCAATGCCGCGGAGGCGGAACAGGGCAGCCTGGCGCTGTGAAAGGCGAACAGGCAGCTACCTGACTTGCTTGCGCGGTTCTGAACAAGAAGTGTTTCGCCGATCGGCGCGCGACGATTTATGATGGGTCTCCGAGAATCGCAGAACGGTTCGGGCGGGAGGGTTGTCCGGTGCGGTTGAAATCTCTGGCTGTCTTTGTCTTTGGCCTCCTCGCCATCGCCGGCATCGGCTTGGCGGTGTCTGCCCGGTCTTTTGCCGCGTCCTCCGATATACCGGCCTGGCTGCAGGCCCATGTCGGCAATGACGACGGCGAGATTTCGCAAGTGGTGCTGGAGCGGGCGCGCGCGCTTTACCTGAAGAAGGTCGCGCAAGGCGCGGTCCACAATGGCTGCTATTTCGCCATGGATGCGACGCGCCCCGGCGATCTCGGCAATGGCGTGCTAGGGCGGCGCTACTACGTCATTTGCGAGGCCAAGCAGTCGTTCAGGGCGATCTCGTCGGGCCATGGCGGCGGCCGCAATTTGAAAGGCGTGGTCGATTTCTCCAACGGCAAACGCTGCGCGAAAAACTTCGGCAATGCCCTGGACTCGTCCTGACGACCGGTGGCGCCTATATGACCGGCGAGGCAAAGACCTCATTCAAGGGTTTTTACCGCATCGGCGCAAAAAAGGACCAGGCGCTGCTGCGCACCTTCATCCAGTTCGACGGTGAGGGGGAGACGGCGAATGCCAGGCAGCGGGTGATCGGTGGCCACGCGGCGCGGCTGTTGCGCGGCATGTGCCTGCGCAAGAACCCGAACAGCTCCTATGCCGACCATGACGGCTTCGTGCCATACGGCAAGCTGGTGGATTATGCCGGCGGCCGCAGCAATGGCTGCACCAGCTGGTCGCCGGCCGACGCCGACCAGATCATTTCGACGGTGAAGGGCAATCCGACGACGCTCTATATCTACCCGGAATCGCGCGACATCACCGCCGTTGGTAAATCGGGCGCCTATTGGAATGCGTCCTGCCTGAGGGAGATCGGCAAGCCGAAATTCTGGCCGCGAAAGAGCCTTGAGTCGATCATCGCGCAATACGCCAAGGACAACCCGCCACCGCCGCCACAACCGTTGCCGATCTGCACCGGGCCGTGAGGGATGAGTCCTCGGCTCGGCATTGTCGGCGGCGCGGACTGGCTGGGCGGCGCCGCCGATCCGATGGGCTCTACTGATTGATCTCGGGTTCGACGAGCTTTGCCAGATTGCGCAGCGACTCCTGCCAGCCGAGATAGCAGGCTTCGGCCGGAATAACGTCCGGAATGCCGGCCTGCGTGATGTCGAGTTCCGTGCCGACCGACACTTTCTTCAGGAGCACGGTCACTTCGATCTGGCCGGGCAAATTGGGGTCGTCGAACCTGTCGGTGTAGCGCAGGCGCTCGCCGGGAACGAGTTCGAGATATTCGCCGCCGAAGGAATGGCTGCCGCCCGTCGTGAAGTTTCGGAACGACATCTTGAAGACGCCACCGACTTTCGCGTCGAAGCTGTGTACCGTGCAAGTGAAGCCGTTCGGCGGAAGCCATTTCGCCAGCGCGTCGGCTTCTGTGAATGCGCGGTAGACCTTCTCCGGGCTGGTCGTCAGAACGCGGTGCAAACGTACGGTGCTTGGCATCTCTTCGGTATCCTTTGTGGTTTCGTTGTTCGATGCCCCAAGGACGGGTGAACCTCACCCGGTCCGACATAGCCTGTCAAATTTTGTTGAGCCCTTTGCCGGCAGCCATCTGCCCGCGACTTCGAGTCGCCGCCTCAGGCAGGCGGTCGTGTCGCGTCAATTGCATGCTCATTGACAGGTTGCCTAACCTTTCGGCGCGGATCTCACAATTTATTAAAATTGTAAGTCTCTCCTACAAAGTTGTATTAGGATCAGCTTAACGCCTTCGGCATTATTTATTAAATGATGGGCGACGATCTTCTTCGTGTACTATAGGATGATTCCCTGGAACGATGGATCAATTTAAAAGTTGATCCGAAATGGTTGCTCGAAGGTTGTCGAACGATCAAGACAGCACGCACAAGGAGTGTCGGAATGACCACAGTCCTCAACGCCAAAGGCATTCCACTTCCCTATACCGGCGCTTCCACCCACTGGTTCTCGGCGACTGGAGGCGCGCCTTACCGCTACGGCACCTCGGGCAACGATTCCTTCTGGGGCGACACCAACGTCAGGGTCACCATGTATGGCGGCGCGGGCGACGACTATTACCATCTCTATTCGACGATCAACAAAGCGGTCGAGAACTACGGCGCGGGCGTCGACACGATCGACACCTGGATGAGCTACAAGCTGCCCGCCAATTTCGAGAACCTCGTCGTCACCGGCGACGGCCACTATGCCTTCGGCAATGCTCAGGACAACATCATAACGGGCGGCGCTGGCAGCCAGACGCTGGACGGCGGCAAGGGCAATGACGTGCTGATCGGCGGCGCCGGCGCCGACACCTTCATCATCGCCAAGGGCAATGGCAGCGACCTGATCTCCGATTTCGGCGCGACCGACACGGTGCGCCTCAACGGCTATGCCTTCACCTCGTTCGAGGCCGTCCACGCCAGTATGGTCCAGGTGGGATCGAACGTGCAGCTGAACCTCGGCTCGAGCGAGGTGCTGGTGTTCCACAACACCACGATCGACAAGTTTCAGCCCGGCCAGTTCGAGCTGCCGATCGACAAGACCGGCATGACGCTGTCCTTCAACGACGATTTCAACACGCTGAGGCTGTGGAACGGCCAGAGCGGCATCTGGGATTCCAATTTCTGGTGGGGGGCGCAGAACGGCAGCTCGCAGCCCCAGAACGGCGAGCTGCAATGGTATATCGACGCCAATTATGCGCCGACCAGCTCGGTCCATCCGTTCAGCGTCGCAAGCGGCGTGCTCACCATAACCGCGGCGCATGCGCCCGACGACATCAAGCCGCTGATCAACAATTACGAATACACTTCCGGCATACTGACGACGCACGACACCTTCTCGCAGACCTATGGCTATTTCGAAATGCGGGCCGATCTCCCGGAAAACGCCGGCGCGTGGCCGGCCTTCTGGCTTCTGCCCGAAGACGGTTCATGGCCCCCGGAACTCGACGTGATCGAAATGTATGGGCAGAACCCGAATGCGCTTCTCATGACCGCGCACACAAATGAGACGGGAACCCACACCACGGTCGGGTCGACGGTGAATGTCTCCAACACCGACGGCTATCACACCTATGGCCTGTTGTGGACGCCGGACAAGCTGGTCTGGACCTATGATGGCGTCCAGGTCGCGGAAGCGGCGACGCCGTCCGATATGAACAAGCCCATGTATATGCTGGTCGACCTTGCGGTCGGCGGTCAAGCCGGCGCGCCGCCCGACCATCTGGCGACGCCCGCGCAAATGAAGATCGACTATATCCACGCCTATACGCTGAACGATTTGCAGCAGAGCCATCTGAGCACGACAGCCGAGCACGCGGTCTAGATGTCACGGGACCGCGCGCCACTCAGGGATGCGGCCATCGGCCTGCGCCCGGTTTTCCTGCGCGGCATCGCCGATATCGGCATCTTTTCGTTGCTGATCAACATCCTGCTCCTGGTGATCCCGCTCTATCTGCTGCAGGTCTATGACCGGGTGTTGCCGTCCTCCAGCGTCGAGACGCTGCTTTATCTCTCGGTCATGGCGGTCGTCGCGCTCGCATTCCTCGGCCTGCTGGACGCGATCCGCGCCATTTACGCGCAGCGTGTAGCGGCCACCGTCGATCAGAAACTGGGCGCGCGGACATTCGCCGCCTCGCTTGGCGCCAGACATGCCGGCAGCGGGCTGTCGCCGCTGAACGACCTTGCCACGGCTTGCGCCTTCATCAGGTCGCGCGGCGTGGCGGTGCTGTTCGACCTGCCTTTTGCGCCCGTCTTCCTGGCCTTGCTCTATTTCATCCATCCCGTCCTGTTCTGGCTGACGCTCGCCGGCGCCGTGCTGCTGTTTCTCCTGGTCGTGGCCAACCAGCTTGCCATCGGCAGGAACGATGCCATGTCGGCGGAACGCTCGGCGGTGGCCAGCCAGGCGGAGCAGGCCTTCGCCCGCAACACCGACACGCTGCGCGCCATGGGCATGGTGCAAAATGCCGCCGCGGTCTGGGGACAGCACGTTGCTGAGGCGCTGACCCTGCATGACCGTTCCGAAAGCGCCAATGCGATCTTCAGCGCGACGTCGCGGGCGCTGCGCATGATGCTGCAACTGGCGATCCTCGGCGCCGGCGCGTGGCTGGTGCTGCAAGGGCAGATGACCGCCGGCATGATCTTCGCGTCGTCGCTCGTGTCGTCGCGCGCGCTGCAGCCACTCGACCAGCTGATCGGGTCCTGGCGGCAGATCGTCGACGCCAAGCGATGCTGGAAGCGGCTGGACACAGCACTTGCGGCGCAACCAGCGCAGGGGCGCAAGCTCGTGCTGCCCGATCCGTCCGGTGCGATTTCGGTGCAGGATCTTTTCTTCATCGCGCCGAATGCTTCTTTCGGCACGGAGCCGATCCTCAAGCGGCTGAGTTTTGCCATCGGCGCCGGCGAAGCGGTGGCGATCGTCGGCCCGAGCGGGGCCGGCAAATCGACGCTGGCGAAATTGCTTGTGGGCGCACTGCAGCCGACCGGCGGCGCGGTCAGGATCGACGGCGCGGATCTGAGGAGCTGGGACGAAGCCCAGCTCGGCAGGCATATCGGCTATCTCGCGCAGGAGGTGGAGCTTTTCCCCGGATCGATCTCGCAAAATGTCGCCCGCTTCGAACCCGACGCCGATGACGCCGCGATCGTCGAAGCGGCCAGGCGCGCCGAGGCGCATGGGCTGATCCTTACGCTGGGCGACGGCTATCAGACTGTGATCGGGCAGTCGCAAACCGTGCTGTCGGGCGGCGAGCGCCAGCGGATCGGGCTGGCGCGCGCCTTCTACGGCAAGCCACGCATGCTGGTGCTGGACGAGCCCAACGCCCATCTCGACGGCAGTGGGGAGGCGGCGCTCGAAGCTATGCTTTCGGCCGCGCGAAGTGCAAGCGTCACCACAGTCGTCATCACGCATCGCCCTTCGATCGCCGCGGCCTGCGACCGCGTCATGGTCCTGCGCAACGGCATGGTCGAAGCTTTCGGCCCCGCCAGCGAGGTGCTGAGGCAACCGGCGGCCGGCAAGGCCGGGAGCGCGGTGGTGACAGGCTCGTTCGTGCCGACCGTGCGCCCGCACAGCGTCCGCTTCGGGTCATAGACGATGATGCAGCAGAGCCTCGCCTTCGAAGGTCGACCGCGCACCGACTTCCGCCGCATGGCCGTCGTCGGCTACGTGGCCATAGTGCTCTTCGTCGGCTGCTTCGGCTATTGGGCGGCGAACGCGCCGCTCTCCGGCGCGGTGATCACCTCCGGCACGATCTCGGCGACGGGCGGCAACATCCTCATCCAGCACCCCGAGGGCGGCATCATCGCGCAGTTGCTGGTGCATGAAGGCGACCGCGTGCAACAAGGCGAACCGCTGGTCCTGCTCGACCGCAGGGCGGCCGAGACCGACCTCAACCGGCTGACCAGACAGACGATCGCGCTCAGGGCAAGTGCCGCGCGACTTGAGGCCGAGCGCGACGGATCGGACAGGCTGGCGCCGATCGCCGAAGCAGCACCCGCGCCGTTCCAGCGCGATTTCGACAATCTGGTGCACGAACAGCAGAAGGAGTTCGAGGCCAGGCTCGCCCGGTTCCGGTCCGAGCAGTCGATCCTGGCGCAGCGCGTCGCCATGCATCGTGAGTCGGCGCTGGGACTGGAGGCGCAGAAACTGGCCATTCAGCAACAGGCCGAGATCGTAAAGAAGGAACTCGGCATCAAGACCGGCCTGCTCGACAAGGGTCTCACCAACCGCAGCGAATATTCGCAGCTTCTGCGCAGCGAGGCCGATCTGGTCGGCCAGGCCGGCGCGCTGGAGGCGGATATCGCAGCGACCAAGACGCAGATCGTCGAAGCCCAGGCGCAGGTCGAGCGCGCGACCACGCAGCGCGTCGAGGACGCGCTGACCAAGCTCGACGAGGTCCGCACCAGCCTGGCCGACATCGGCGAACAGATCACCGCAGCCGAGGCGGTGCTGGGGCGCACGACGATCAAGGCGCCGGCAGCCGGCATCGTGGTATCCTCGATCTACAACTTCAAAGGCAGCGTGATTGCGCCGGGGCAGAAGATCATGGAGATCCTGCCGACCGCGTCGGGCCTCATCGTCGACGCGAAGCTGCGGCCGAAAGACGTGGACCTGGTTCGCGTCGGCCAGCCGGCGAAGCTCAGGCTGTCCGCCCTGAACGCGCGCCTCACCCCTGAGGTCCCGGCTACGGTGACGCAAATTTCCGCCGACCGGCTGATCGATGAAACCACGCATGAGGCGTATTTCCGCGCCAGGCTGAAGATCACCGACACGCTGCCGCAGGGCGTGAAAGCCGAGCAGCTTTACCCGGGAACGCCGGTCGAGGCGTTTATCAGCACCGGCGACCGAACCTTCCTCGAATATCTGGCGCGGCCGATGCTGGACTCGTTCGCGCGGGCGTTCACGGAGCGATAGGCGCCAACTCGTCCTCCCAGTTGACGCCGCCGTAGAACACCCTGAGAATCACCACCTGGTCGCCTTCTACGGTGGAGGCCACAGTCAGGCGGCGCTCGAAGCCAACGATGCGAAGCCCCAGCCGCACATCATCCCTTAGGGTTCCGCGTTCCGAGGCATAGTCGAGACCCAGGCAAAATCGCTCGATCCGCTCGATGTAGCGAAGGGCGGTGAGGTTGCCGGATGCGTGAGCGACCGTATCGTATATCCATAACAGGTCCGTCTGGGCTTCCGGCAAAAGGACAACATGCCGGCGCTTCACACGTTCCCCTTGAGGCGAGCTGCGTGATGTGCGCGGATGCTGTCAAAAGACTTGTCGGCCGGGATGGCCTGGGAGGGGTCTGCCTTCCACCTATCATAGGTCGGCGCGACCTCCTCACGCAGCCAGCGCTCCACGGCGGCGTCGCGTTCCTGCAATGCGCGAAGACCGGCGCGGATCACTTCACTGCTGGTCGCGTATGTGCCGGACCGAACGAGCTGGTCGATGAAAGCAGCCTGCTCGGCCGGCAGGCTGAAGGTGCGTTTTTCGGTGGCGGACATGGATCCCTCCTATCAGGTTGGTATGATATTATCATACCAACGGCGAGATCGCACGCCCCAATATAGGCTTAGGGACCGCTCCCCTTGCCGTCGGCAAAGACACCGGACATTCGGTTCGGATGCCTGAGATGGGTCGGCGTGATACCGGTCTGATGGCGGAAGACACGGCTGAAATGGCCGGCATTGGGAAAACCGCAGCGGTAGGCGATGTCGCCGATTGCCAAGTCGCTCCCCTCCAGCAGCGACTTGGCCTGATGTACGCGCAGCGCAAGATAGGCGGCCATCGGGCCGATGCCGAGCTCGGCGCCGAACAGCCGCTCAAGCTGGCGCCGGGATAAATGCAACCGGCCCGCGATCTCGGCGACCGACAGCGTCTCCTGGAGATTGCTTTCCATCAGAAGCAGCGCCCGTTTCACCGCTCGGCTCGACGCGGCCGGAAAGAGATCGCCGACGGGCTGCACATCCAGGCTCGAGCGGATGCGGTCGAGCACGAGGATCTTGGCGGCTTTTTCCGCAGCCTTGCGGCCGATGAACTGCGACACGAAATGGCCGGCAAGGTCGGCCGCACCCGTGCCTCCGGCGCAGGTCGAGCGGCCCCTATCGACGGAAAACAGGCTGTCGGCATGGGCGTTCACATCAGGGAATTGGCTGCGGAAGTCCTTGATGTGAAACCAGCTGACGGCAGCACTGTAGCCATCGAGCAGACCGTAGCGCGCGAGCACGAAGCTGCCGGTGCAGAGTGCCGTCAGCGGCACGCCCTTTTCGGCCGCCCGCAACAGAAAGGCCTCCTTTTCGGAGCTGAGGCTGCGGTTGGTGTCGAGCAGGCCACCGACCACGACGACATTGTCGAACTCCTGCGGATTGCCGATCGCCTTGGTCGGCAGCAACTCGACACCGCAACTCGCCCGGATCGGCAGGCCACGCTCGCCGACGATCTCCCAGTCGAACTCGATCCGGCGGCTGCGGTCGCCTTCATCGCCGGCGAGCCGCAGCGTGTCGATGAACAGCGACAGCGGCGACAGCGTGAAGTCGCGAACCAAGAGAAACGCAAACCGCCTAGCCATTGTTGCTCCGAAACCGTTCCTTCGGGTGGATGGAAGCAATTATCGCGAAAGATGTCGCACAGGCGAGCACGCGGCGCTTTTCAGGAGAAGCCACCGGATGTCGGAGATGAGATTGACGACTTTCTGATGCGCCGTCACGGTATCGCCTTTGGCTTCAACAGGCCGAGACCGCTCGCATCCATAACAATTTGCCGCTATATTGGGTTCATGACAAAAGCACGGACCAAACAGGAGCTGACCGGCAAGTGGGTGGTGCGCGATTCCCGCAGCGGCCGCTACGTTGAAGTGCGCGGTGCTGATTCGATGAAGTCGTCGCAGTTGCCCCTGAAAAAGGGTGTGGACCTTACGAAGCCGATTGCTAATCAAGCCCTCAAAGGCGGCTCTCACCAGGTGCGCAAACCCAGGGATAGTTGATCCTTGCCAGGGGCGCTTCTCGACACGCATACGTTTTATTCGCTGGTAACGGCCGCAGGCACGCTTTCGGAAGAAGCTCTCATCGCAATCGCCGAGAGCCAAACTGCGGGCAAGCTTTATGTTTCCCCAATCACTGCGTGGGAATTGGCGATCGCGTCCCATAAGCCGACGCACAAGAACCCGCCCTATCTCGGCATAGGAGGATCCCGGCGACTGCTACCTGATCGCGACGGCGCGAGTAAGAAAAATTCCGATCATCACCCGCGACACAATCATGCAGGGGCTTGCCTCGCCGGACTATCTGCAGGTCATTGTATGTTGAGTTTGCAGCCACAGCACTAAGCGGAGCCCCAACCATGACCCTGACCAATCGCGATATCATCGAGCTGACGGCATGGCGCCGCAAGCTGCACCAGCGGCCTGAAATCTCCAACGAGGAAGAACAGACCGCCAAGGAAGTCGTCAGCTTCCTCGCCGATACAGGGCCGGACAAGGTACTGACCGGCCTCGGCGGTCATGGCGTGGCGGCGGTCTATGACAGCGGCCAGGCGGGACCGACAGTGCTGTTCCGCTCGGAGATCGATGCGCTGCCGATCGAGGAGCTTTCGGGCGTCGAGCATGCCTCGCAGGTGCCGGGAAAATCGCATATGTGCGGCCATGACGGCCACATCGCGATCCTGGCCGCACTTGGCCGCCAGCTCGGGCGTGAGCGGCCGGCCCGCGGCCGCGTCGTCTTGATGTTCCAGCCGGCGGAGGAGACCGGCAATGGTGCGGCCGGCGTCGTCGCCGATCCGCGCTTTGGCGAGATCGCGCCGGACTTCGCCTTCTCGCTGCACAATCTGCCGGGCGTGCCGTTGGGCGAGGTGCGGCTCAAGCCCGGCGTCGTCAATTGCGCCTCGCGCGGCATCCGTATCGTGCTGGAAGGCAAGACCGCGCATTCCTCCATGCCCGAAACCGGCGTGTCGCCGATGCCGGCGATCAGCCAGCTGATGCCGGCGCTTCCGGCACTGGGGCGCGGCACTTTCGCCGATGACGATTTCAGCATGGTGACCGTCACCCATGCGACCATGGGCGAGGCCGTGTTCGGCATCGCGCCCGGACATGCGGAGGTGTGGGCGACGCTGCGCACAAGGCGCGACGAGCGCATGGCGGAGCTGGTCGCAGCTGCGGAAGCCCTGGCTGCCAGGATCGCGGGCGAGCACCGCCTGTCCGTGCGCTGCGACTATCACGAGATCTTCGTCGCCAGCGTCAATGCGCCGGATGCGGTGGAGCATCTCAACCGCGCACTCGACGAGGAAGGTGTCGCGCGCAGCGAAGAGGCCCTGCCGATGCGCGCCTCGGAAGATTTCGGCATCTTCGGCCACAAGGCGAGCTCAGCGATGTTCTTTCTCGGCGCCGGCGAGCGCCATCCTTCGCTGCACAATCCCGATTATGATTTTCCCGACGATCTGATCCCGATCGGCTCGAAAATCTTCATGCGCACGGCGCGCAACCTGCTGGGGTGAGCGGCCATGCAAGATCCGCATCCTGAAGCCGCCTTTTTCCCGCTGGAATCGTCTTGTAGTCGCCTCCTACATTAGGAGGGGCTTGCGGATGAGAATTGCAATGGTCGTCGCGTTGACTGCGACAGTGGCAGGGTGCGTATCGTCTCCGGTCCAGTATGGAGCCTCGCTCTCGACCCAAGACCCGAAATGGGCGACGCCGGAATGCCAGCAGGCCCGCACGGATGCCTTGAACTACGACCGGCGCGAGATGGAGCATCCGGGATGGGCCGCCGGCGTTGTGCTGGGGCCTTACAGCATGGGTCTCGTGGCGGCTATCAAGGAGCATGAGCAGCAGCAGCGAAGGCTGCTCGCACGCGAGGTGCATTTGCAGTGCTCAAGCCTGCCCTTGCCGAGGGATCTGGACTTCGATCCAAAGATCTACGCGCCAAAGCCGACGCATTATCCCTGAGGGTGGCTTGACGGCGGCGATCATGATGCGCCCTTGGCCAGAGGCCAGTCGACCGGCCCGCGCAACTCGGGTAACAATGACCGTCTTTGGCGAAAGGGGTCCAATGCGGCAAGTGCCCATCGTGATGCAGCCGTTTGGCGGCATGGCGAACAAGATGTTCCAGTACATGTTTTGCCATGTGCTGGCGAAGCGTATCCCCGGTGGCTATGTCTGCGACGCCGACCTGCCGGAATGGTCCATTGCCAGGGTGCGGCCGCCTTTGTTGTGGAAATACCGGCTGCTTCGGGTCGACGGCTATCACCGCTACGACCTCGACGGGATCATAGCTGCGTTCCGCGACAGGCGGGCGCGGAGCATCCGCTTCAAGGGCTTCGCGCAGCGGCTGGGTTATTATGACCGGGACGAGGTCTCCGGGCTTTTCGACGGGCGTGCCGTCGCCGCGCCGACCCATGGCGACGATTTCCTCGTCATCCATGTCCGGGCCGGCGACATCCTCGACGGCTTCCACCGCAACTATTGCCCGATGCCATTCGGCTTCTTCGAGACGCTCATCAAGGATAGCGGCCGCAAGCCGGTCTTCGTCGGCCAGACCCA
Organism: Mesorhizobium sp. M0772; assembly: GCF_040320135.1. NCBI lineage: Bacteria > Pseudomonadati > Pseudomonadota > Alphaproteobacteria > Hyphomicrobiales > Phyllobacteriaceae > Mesorhizobium > Mesorhizobium sp. M0772. Next base: position 201,240 of record NZ_JAMYPB010000004.1, read on the forward strand.
TGAGGACAACGATTATTGCCGGCGCCTGCGTCAGCGTTTTCCCGATGCTGTCTTCGCGCCGAAGGCGTCGCCATTGACCGATTTCGAGACGCTGCGCCGGGCGAGCCATCTCGTCACGGGGGTGAGCAGCTTCTCCTGGCTGGCCGGTTGGTTGTCTTGGGCGCGGACGATCCATCTGCCGGTGGCCGGCATATTCGACCGGTGCATCAGGCCGGATATCGACCTGCTGCCCCTTGACGACCCACGCTATCGGTTCCACCAGTTCGACATGGGCGACTGGACGGGCTCTTCGGAGCAGCTTGCGGCATTTTATGGCGATGCGATCCCGTTCCGGCAGGTCGAGCCTCAAGCAGCAGCGGGTGGCGCGGGGAAAGCGTTGCGATGAGAATTCCGTTTTCCGTCAACAGGCCGGTGATCTGCGCGATCATGAAGCTGGAGCAGCCCTATCTGATCGAGTGGGTCGCCTGGCACAAGCTGCATGGCTTCGACCTGATGATCGCCGACAACTGCAGCGCCGGCCCGCAGTCGGCGGTGCTCCAGGCGTTGCGCGATGCCGGCTGGATCCGGCTCGTCGACTGGCGGCACGACACGGTGCTGCCGCAGCGGCGGGCCTATTCCTATCTTTACTGGCAGGCATTGCTCCACGGCTATCGCTATCTGGGCTTCATGGACGCCGACGAGTTCCTCGAGCCGCTCGACGGGCCGCCCTGGAGCGGAGCCGAACTGGTCCGCTCGCTTTTGAGCCGCCCGGGCGTGCGCAGCGTCGCCTTTCGCTGGGTGAATTTCGGCAGCGACGGCAAAGAGGCCTATGACGACGAACTGGTGACGGTGCGGTTTCAAAGGCGCGGCACGCATGACGCCCCGACCGCGCGCTGGAAGAAGTCGTTTGCCCGCGTGTCCTCGGTGCTGCGCAAGGCGCTGCGGGATCCCGGGCAGTTCATGCCGCACCCGCACGGTTTCCGCATCTCGCTGCGCAGGACGCTGGTCGACGGCATGACGCTCGACAAGCACCCGGCGGCCATGCCGATGGAATGGAAGATCGGCTGGATCCGCCACTATGCCGTGAAATCGAGGCAGGAACTGGCCGACAAGCATGCCCGCGGCGGCGGCTTCACGCCGTCGAGCGAGGCGCCGTCGCTGGACGAGTACCGGGTATCGAGAGATCAGAACGATATTCTCGATCCGCTCGACGATGCGACGGTGGGCGCCTTGCGGGCAAAGGTTTCGGAAATCGTCAGGTCGCTCGACCCGGCGGTCATCGCTCAGACGCGGCCGCTTTTCACGCAGCGGGGTCGAGGATCAGCGGCGCGGTAGCCATGCCGTGAAACGACATCGTGGCGCGGCGCTCGGCATTTGCGGCATCGAGCCGCCATCCGGGCGCACGGGTGAACAGGGCTTCTATCATCGCCGCGATCTCGATACGGGCGACATGTTGCCCGAGGCAGACATGCAGGCCGGTGCCGAAGGTCATCGACATGGCTGGCGGGCGCGTGAGGTCCAGCCGGTCGCCATCGGCGAAGACGGCATGGTCGCGATTGCCGCTGCCGAGCACCGGCACGACCGCTTCGCCAGCCGCAATCCTGACGTCGCCGAGGTCGATGTCCTGCGCCGCGATGCGGGCGACGGCGTATTGCACCGAGGCGCCATAGCGCAGCAGTTCGGCCGCCGCGCTGCTCCAGTCGACAGCGCCGCGCTCGAGCAGCGCGCGCTGTTCGGGAAAGCGATCCAACGCAACAATTGCGTTACCGAGAGCGTCGACGACAGTCTCCTGTCCGGCAAACAGCATGAAGACGATGTTGGCCACCATGTCCCCGCGCGACCAGCGGCCTTGCGCAACCTCCCGCACCATGCCGGCAACCATTCCGTCCGGCCGGTAGGCCTGTCGAGCCAGCCGCTCCTCGACAAAAGCCTGGCATTCGCGATAGGCCTCGGCGCTTGCTGCCGGCGGCTGCGCTCTTCGCAGGTCGAATGCGCTGGCCATGCGGCGGGTCACCGATTTCAACGCCCAAGGGTCCTCGATCTCGATGCCGAGGATTTCCTGCAGCAGCCAGAAGGACACCGGCACGGCGAGCCCGGCGACGGCGTCGACGCGGCCATCCGCCAGCGCACGCTCGACCAGCTCGTGGCTCAGCGCGCGAAGACCTTGCGTCAGCGCTTCGATGGCCGGCCGTGAGAAAAAGCCAGCGACCGGCCGGCGCAAGGCGCCATGCTGAGGCGGATCGGCGAGCAGCACCGAGCGGCTGAGCAGAGCCATGGGCGCATGGTCGACGAGCTTGCGGCGGACCTCTTCATATGTACCCGGCGGCGCCTGAAGAAGAGCGGGATGCTTCAGCGCGCCCGACACCAGCTCATGGCTGAACACATAATGCGCGTCGGCCAGCTCGGGATAGGGCGCGACGCCGCGCGCAATGCCGCCGGCGGCGCGCATGCGGGCGAAATGCGGAAACGGGTCGTCGCCGAGCGCGAACGGATCGAAATGCGGAGCTGTCATGACGGCTCGAATCTCATGCCTTGAGATTCTTGGCTGAAATGACCCTGAAGCCGCCTGACGTGGCGTCCTGCGGGAAGAAGTCCGGCATGACGTAGAGGAACTCGCATCCGTAGACGCGGTAGTGCATGCGCAGCAGCGGATCGCGGATGATCTCTTCCAGCGGCGGTCTTGTGCCGGTCTGGTTCCAGCGGTCGATGGTGGCGCGGAACCGCGCATCGGCCTTGACATGATCATACTCTTCGCCCGAGGAGCCGGCATAGGACGAGCAGCGGCCATCGCCGATCAGCCAGCTGGCGCCCAGGCGGCGGCCGTGGCTCTCCATCTCCTTCAAGAGCCGCACCGCCGTGTTGGAGCCGCGATGGCTCGGCCGGACGCAGAGATTGTAGGCGTAAAGTGCGTAAACCGGCTCGCTGCGCGGCAGCGATGCATAGGCATCGAAATTCCTGGGGAAATCGGCGCGCACCAGCGGATCCTGGCTGGTCTCGGTAAAGCAGATGGTGCCAGCAAGCAGATCGCCATCGATCGCGCCGAACATGGTGTGTCCGAGTGCCAGCCGGTGGCGGATGGCCGTTTCGCTCGCCTGCAGCGGTGCGGCCCAGGCGGCAGCCTCAAGCTCCATCAGCAAAGGGATGTCTTCCAGGTCTAACCGGCGGATGGGTATCGCAACATCGTCTAAATTCATGTGTCGGCTGCCTCGACTTCTAACGCGTTGATGGCGCATGGCAGTTTCTTGCCAATGCGGTTTGCAGCTTCACGGAAACGTCAACCTGTTCTATCTCCTGTTTGACGCATGCCGGATCGAGAACCATTTCACGGCTTTCACAAGCCTGTCTAATCATCATGGTTCCCCTTTGCAATTACATACGGACAACGGAAACGCATGATATTTTACGTCGCGCACCGGGAGCACGCCTACACGCAGGCGGTGGTGCTTCTGTATCACCGGACTGACCTGGAGGCGTGGTTCCGGCTGGTGCGCTACGAGGATGCCGGGCTGCTGCGCGGCGTTCGCGCCGGGGTGGTCATCTGGTCCGACATGGACCGGCTGACATCGGACGAATTGAGCCGCGCGGCCGGCATCAGCGCCGAACTGGCTGACAACACCGGCCTGACGCAGCTCAATCACCCGACCGCCAGCCTGCAGCGCTTCGACCTGCTGCGGCTGCTTCACGCCGACGGCAGCAACGCTTTTCGTGTGTTCAGGCCGGACGAGCTGGAAGAGGCGATACGCTATCCCGTTTTCATCCGCGACGAGACGGGCGCACTCTACAGGGAGCCGCCGCTGCTGCACGACCGGCCGGCGCTGGACGCCGCGATCGCCCGGCTGGACGGTAGCGATCTGGTGCGGCCGATGGTGGTGGAGATGATCGGCACCCCCGGAATGGACGGTTATTTCAGGAAGTACGCGGCGTTTCGGGTCGGCGATACGATCTACGGCCAGCATTGCGCGATGTCGAAATCGTGGTTCGTCAAGAATTCGCCCGAGCAATTGCTGCCGGCGCATATCGAAGAAATCAGGACCTATATCGATACGAATCCTGACGCCAATGCGGTCATGCAGGTCTTCGAAAGAGCCCGCATGCAGTATGGCCGCATCGACTACACTTTCGTGGACGGCAGGCTTGTAGTGTTCGAAATCAACAGCAACCCCACCGTGCTCAGCGACCCGCCGACGCCGTTCGCCAGCTATGACCCCAAGCCCTTTGCCGATCTTCAGGCCGACGCGCTGCTCGCGCTGCCGCAGGCTACCGAGGCGGACTCGCTGGCTGCAATCGACACCGCCCACCAGTCGGCGCTGGCCAAGTTGCGGCGCCATTACCAGATGAGGCGGCTGAAGTTAATGCTGCGAAAAGTGCTCAGGAAGAGAAAATAGGCGCCGCCTCCTCCGCAACCCGAAAGTACACCACGTCACGTTTCGTCGGATCTTGTCACAGCCTGCCTGGAACCAAATCACGGGCTAGATTGTTCAAGTTGGTTACGAATTCGACGCCGCCTGCCGGCTGGGCAAGCGGCGCACTTGAGGAGCTCCCACCATGACCATCTCGTCCAGCTTTCGTTCGCTTGCGGTTGCGGCCATCACAACTGTGTCCGTCAGCGCTGCCAGCGCCGCGCATGCCGATAGCGGCACGATCCGCTTTGCCGTTTACAAGGCGGCCTTCTTCGTCGGCGGTTCCGGTGGCGAGGGCACGCTGACCTTCCATGGCCGCAGTTACCCCATCACGATCGGCGGCGTCTCGGGCGGCTTCGCTTTCGGCGTTTCCAAGACCTACTTCAAGGGCACCGTGCGGCACATCCGCAGGGTCCGTGATGCGACCGGGGTTTATGGCGCGGCCGGCGGTGGCGGCGCGCTCGGCAAGGGCGCGCAGGTGATCGTCATGACCAATGACAAGGGCGCCACGCTCGAGCTTACGGGCCGGCAGGTGGGGCTGCAGGTGAATGCGGATTTGAGCGGGTTGGCGATTTCGTTGAAGTAAGGGGCGTTGCGTCTGGGTGGGCAAGGTCGTCCAGGATGATGGCAATCGCGTAGGGCGGTCCCCACTCCGTCTCGGCTGGCGCTGGCCTCGGCCCCCTACCTCTCCTCCACAATCCGCAGATACGCCGCCGTCACGAACAGCACGATCAGCCCGAACAAGATCCGCCGTGCCCCCTCCGGCATCTGCAGGATGGTCAGCAGTGTTGTCAGCACGGTCAGGATCAGGGCGCCGATGATGGTGCCGGTGTAGCCGCCGCGGCCGCCGAAGATGGAGGTGCCGCCGATGACGGCGGCGGCGACCGAGGGCAGCACCAGCGGTTCGGCGAGCGACAGCGACGGCGCCTTGATCAGGCCGATATAGAGCAGGCCGGTGATGCCGGCGAGCACGCTGGAGGTGACGTAGAGCGCGGTGATGACCTGCCAGTATTGCACGCCCGACAGGCGGGTCGCGCGCTCATTGTCGCCGACGGCGTAGAGCAGGCGGCCGAAGCCGGTGCGGGCGAGCGTGAAGACGATGAGGGCGGCGAGCGGCACGAACAAAAGCAGCGCGTTGGGGAAGCCCCATGTCACGCCGGTGCCGAGCCAAGCCAAGAAGTCGGGGATTTTTGCGCCCGACGCGATCACCGTGCGCTGGTAGACCTGCAGGCAGCCGGTGCCGATCAGGCTGGTGCCCAGCGTCATGATCAGCGGGTGGACGCGGAAGACGCCGACGCCAATGCCATTGACGAGGCCGATCAGCACCGCCGGCATCATCGCCAGGAGGAACGCCACCGCCGGGTCCTGGTTGACCACTTGCGTGGCCATGATGAAGGCGCTCATCGTCGCCACCGTGCCGACCGACAGGTCGATGCCGCCGGTCAGCATGGTCATGGTCTGGCATCCCGCCAGGATCGCCAGCGGTATGGCGAATTTAATAGTGTTGGCGATCCAGCGCTCGTTGACGATGCCGGGGCGCAGGACCTGCAGGAATATAACCAGGAAGGCGAGCAGGATGACCAGCGGGATGAGCGGGCGGTCGGCCATGAAGCGCTTGATGCGGCGGCCCAGGGGGACGGGGGTGATGGCGGTGGTGCTCATGGGGCGGCTCTTGCTCGCGATGAGGTTTGCAAGGTGCGGCAAGTTGGCGAGGACAGTGCTCTACGGCGCCCCCCTCTGGCCTGCCGGCCATCTCCCCCACTGGTGGGGAGATTGGCAGCTTCAGCGCCTCGCTCATTCTTGCAAGGTTGGAGATTGGCGAAAGTCGTCGCGACATCCAATCTCCCCCCTTGTGGGGGAGATGTCCGGCAGGACAGAGGGGGGCGCGAAGGAACGCCGACGTCTCTCTGCGACAGCCCTCCCATCATTGCCGCCCCCGCATCGTGATAAACGCGCCGAACATCACCACCGCCACCATGATCAGCCCCTCGATAATAGCCGTGACATTCGGGTCGATAGCGAGCAGCGTCAAATCCGTGCGCACCAGGCGCAACACGAAGACGGCGACGATCGGGCCGAGCAGGCCGCCTTTGCCGCCGCCGAGCGCGACGCCGCCCAGCACCACGGCGGCGACGCTGGCGAGCAGATAGGGGCCGGGGATGGGGGCGCCGATGCCGGTGCTCATGGTCAGCGCCAGCCCGCCCATGGCGGCGAACAGGCCCGACAGCGCATAGGCGATGAGGCGGGTGCGCTTGACCGGCACGCCGGAGCGGAACGCCGCCAGTTCGCTCGAGCCGATGGCGTAGATGGAGAGGCCCAGGCGCGAGCGCCTGAGCGGTATCCAGATGACGCAGAGGCAGACGATCAGCACCAGCAGGGCCTTGGGCAGCCAGGCGTCTATGGCGTCGGGCAGGCCGGGGATCGGTACCGTGCCGGAGATCAGCGCCTTCAGCCATTCGGCGATGCCGCCGCCCGGCGCGTCGAGCACCAACAGCGCTGCTCCCTGCAGCACGAACAGCATGGCCAGCGTCACGACAATGTCGGGCACGCGGGTGACGACGATGAGCAGGCCGTTGAGCGCGCCGAGCGCAAAACCCATGGCGAGCACGAAGGGCACCACGAACAGCGCGTATTCCTCGCTCGCGCCATTCATCATCGACGCCGCGGTGACGCTGGTCAGCGCCATCATGGCGGCGACCGACAGATCGATGCCGCCGGCGATGACGACCACCGTCTGCGCGGCGACTGCGAAGGCATAGGGCAGAACGGCGCGGGCGAGCGAGCCGAAATCATTGCTGCCATAGGCCGGCTGGATGATCCTGGTGGCGATGAACAGGACGATGAGCAGGGCGAACAGGCCGACGACCCAGCCCTGGCGGCGCAGGAAATGGCTCATGGCGCGGCCTCCGGCGAAGCCGAAGTGTTCGCGGTCGGATCAGCCAATATGCCGATATCGGCCTTGGCGCCGCGCGGCAGGCCGTAGGCGGCGCGCATCAGCGCCGGCTCGTCGGCCTCCTCGACGGGGAAGATGTCGACGAGGCGGCCGCCGAAGATGACGATGACGCGGTCGCAGACGCGCTGCACCTCTTCGAGTTCCGAGGTGTAGAACAGCACCGACTTACCGTTGCCGGCGAGTTCGCGCAGCAGCTTGTAGATCTCCTGCTTGGTGCCGACATCGATGCCGCGCGTCGGGTCGAAGCACAGGATGGTGCGGGCATCCGCCGCGATCCAGCGGGCGATGGTCACCTTCTGCTGATTGCCGCCGGACAGGCGCTGCACCTCGCCTTGCGCGCGGGTGTCGATCTGCAGCCGCTCGATCGCGCTGAGCACGGTCGCGCGTTCGCGGCGCATGTTGATCGGACCCCAGTTGCGCAAGGCAGCGCTGAAAGGCAGCGCAATGTTTTCGCGCACCGAGCGCTGCATGGCGAGCGCTTCCGAGCGGTCGCCCGGCACATAGGCAATGCCGGCGCGGATGGCGTCGATCGGATGCGAGAATTTCACCGGCTGGCCATCGACTTCGATCGTGCCGCCGGAGGGCCGGATCGAGCCGGCAAGGGCGGCGAACAATTCGTCCTGGCCCTGGCCTTCGAGCGCCACGACGCCGGCGACTTCGCCGTCGGCGAGATCGAAGGAGACGTCGCTGAGCTTGGCGCCGACGCGGAGATTGCGCACGGAGATGCGCGGCCGGGCAGCTGCGGGCGCGGCCTTCTCGGCGGCGCTGCGGGCGGCGACATGAGTTTTCACGATGCGGGTGCCGAGCATCAGCTCGACGATCTTTTCCTCGACTCCGGGTACGATGTCGACGACACCGACGGTCTCGCCGTCGCGCAGCACGGTGGCGCGGTCGCACAGTGCGGAGATTTCGACGAAGCGGTGCGAGATGAAGATCACGGCGCGACCGGCATCGCCCTGGCGGCGCACCACTTCCAGCACTTTTTCGGCGAGGTTGGCGGGCAGGGCCGCCGTCATCTCGTCGAGCAGCAGCACGTCCGGCTCGACGGCGAGCGCCCGCGCCAGGTCGAGCACGCGCAGCACGGCCAGCGGGATGTCGCGCGCGGTGTCGCGCAGATCGAGGTCGGCAATGCCGAGCTCGCGCACCCAGGCGCGGAACGGCTCGACCGGCGTGCCGGTGAGCCTGAGGTTGGAGAGAACGTCGAGATCGGGGATCAGCGACGGTTCCTGGTAGACGGGCAGCAGCCCGGCGCGGCGCGCGGCGGCCGGCGAGCGAATGTCGCGCGCCTCACCGCGAATCAGGATGCGCCCGGAGTTCGCTGGAATGGCGCCGGTCAGGATTTTCACCAGCGTCGACTTGCCGGCGCCGTTGGCGCCCATCAGCGCGTGGACCTCGCCCGGCAGCACGGAGAGCGACGCGTTGCGAAGTGCTGCAACCGCGCCGTAGTTCTTGGCGACGCCGGTGGCGTCGAGGAGGGGGCTGGTGGTCAAATCGATGTCCGCATCAGAAATTCTCTTGCTGGCGCTCTACGGCGCCCCCCTCTGTCCTGCCGGACATCTCCCCCAAAAGGGGGGAGATTGGCAGTTCCGGCGCCGCCCCTCGTCTTGCGACGTAGAAAATTAGCGAAAGCCGAGATGACAGCCAATCTCCCCACCTGTGGGGGAGATGTCCGGCAGGACAGAGGGGGGCGCCGCAGAGCGCTAGTCTGTGTGGGGGGGGGGGGGGGCGCGGCGGGCGCCCCCCGCGCGATAAAACACACGCCGCACCCCCCCCCCCCCCCCCCCCCCCGCCCGCGCGGCGGGTG